>CALGIR010000267.1 GCA_937915475.1 uncultured Bacteroidales bacterium | reverse complement strand
CTTTACGCAAATAAATAGATAAACCTAAAGTGAGTAAAACAAGAATTCTTGTTTTTCGATTAAGTGCACTTGGCGATGTGGCCATGACTGTTCCTGTTCTTTGGGCAATGTCAAAAGAGTATCCAGGAGTTTCAATTACCTTTGTGTCAAAAGGTTTTGCAGAACCTTTGGTTAAGGATTTGCCTAATATAAACTTTTTTAGGGTTGATGATAAAGGGAGACATTCTGGTTTTTTGGGGATAATCAGACTTTTTATCGATTTAAAAAAATTGGGCAGCTGTGACGGCATCGCCGATTTGCACGATGTTTTGCGTACAAAGATTGTACGCTTTCTTTTTTCCATCTTAGGTACTAAGATAGCAGTAATTGACAAGGGCAGGTCAGAAAAAAAGGCCTTAACCCGAAAGCAGAATAAAAGGTTAGTTCCCCTTAAGCATTCAGTAATAAGATATTCTGATGTTTTCAAGTTTTTGGGTTACCCGTTAAGTACTGTCGAAAATTTTAGAGGTAATTTTGTTTCAAAGCCTGATATTAGCAAATATTCTGATATTGTTCCTCTTCCCAAAATTGGTCATTGGGTAGGAATTGCTCCTTTTGCTATGCATAAGGGAAAAATGTACCCAATTCATCTTATGCAAAAGGTAATAGATGAGTTAGCAGCCGTTGATTCAATCGTTATATTTTTATTTGGCGGAAGGGGTGAAGAACAAAGTAAGCTGATGAGGCTTGCCGAGGGTAAAAGCAACATTCACTCGATGGCAGGAGTTTTAAAATTAGATCAGGAACTAGAGGTAATGTCAAATCTTGATGTAATGGTTTCCATGGATTCAGCAAATATGCACCTGGCAACCCTTTCTGGTATTCCTGTGATTAGTATTTGGGGAGCAACACACCCGTTTGCAGGATTTTATGGGTGGCAGCAGGATCCCAGTAACGCCATTCAAGCTGACTTGTACTGTAGGCCCTGCTCTGTTTATGGAAATAAGCCGTGTTATAGGGGTGACTATGCCTGCTTATTCCAGATTGAGCCCATCCAAATTTCCCAAAGAGTTTTGAAAACCTTAGGTATATAGGTTGTTTTGCTGATATTATCGAAAATTTTTTGTATATTTATTATTTAGATACTTAAAATTAGGCACGTAAAGTAGGTGCAACTTAATATCGCCTCTATTAAACTAGCAGTAAACGTTGTATAGCATGTGATGTAATGCTTAGTCCCGCAAAGTTTGAAGTTATTAACACAAGAAGGTAAAGCGAACACATGATTCCCGTTAGTGTTAACGATGATATTTAGTCTCTATTTATTAACTATTTTATCAATCAATTGTTTTAATTGAATAAACTTTCATAAATTTATATACCGAAACCAAAGTCATTAAAATCTAAACGCCTCATTATCATGGAACTAAAGTCGCAAAAATTAATAGTCCCATGGGATTTTACTCCCGTATCCGAGAACGCTTTGCTCTATGCATTAAAAATTGGACAGTTTTCTGATCAGTTTACCATAGAACTTATCCATGTTGTGGAAAGTACTGGATTATTCTCAAAGGAGAAACTGACAGAGAAAGAGGCAAACGATAAATTAAAAGATGATATTGCTCGTATCAAAGAGCAGCATGGTATAGAGGTTAAATCCTTTGTTCAGGAAGGAAATATTTTCCATACTATTAGCGAGCACGCATTTGATATAGACGCAAGTCTTGTTATTATGGGTACCCATGGTATAACAGGAGTCCAAAAGTTGACAGGTAGCAGGGCACTAAAAGTTATTGCGGGTTCAAATGTTCCTTATCTGGTTATACAGGATGCCCCCAAAACGGAGAGAATTTTTGAAAATATTGTTTTCCCACTCGATTATCGTTTAAATGAGAAAGAACGTTTACGCTGGGCCATTAAAGCAGCAACCCAATTTAGTTCAAGGGTTCATGTGTTTTTGCCATACACATCAGATTCAGGTATCCAAAAGAAAATAAACTATAACCTAGCTTTTGCAAAAAAACATTTTGAAGTGCACGAGCTGGATTACGAAATACACAGTGCTGTAAAAAGGGGAAGTTATTCAACGGAGATTATTAAACTTGCAGTGGATATTGAGGCAGACTTAATTCTGACAATGACAACTCCAAACCTCGATTTTACCGACTATATTTTTGGTGCACAAGAACAATACATAATAGCAAATAATGCAAAAATACCAGTAATGTGCGTTAACCCTGCAATGGTTTAAATCCTGTATTTGTTCTCTTCGTCGTATAAAATGCTAAGGTAACTATAGTACCGAGAGTGATTTATAAGACCATCTTCTACGGACTTTTTTACTGCACACCCAGGCTCTTGATCATGAGTACAGTTATTGTATTGGCAGTTGGAAGATTCTTTAAAAATTTCAGGAAAGAAATGAAAAATTTCTCGCTTGTCCATATCAACCAATCCAAAACCCTTAATGCCTGGTGTATCAATAATAAAACCGCCATTGGTTAAAGGAAACATTTCACTAAATGTAGTTGTATGTTTGCCTCTTAGGTGGTAGTGTGATATGTCAGATGTTTTTAGTTTTAACGTTGGTTCAATTCTGTTAATTAAGCTGCTCTTCCCCACGCCCGAGTTACCCGAGATAAGGCTGATTCTTCCTTCTAATATCGATGCTATTGCATCAACGCCCTCTCCAGTGTTGGCTGAGGTTTTATAGCATGGGTAAAGGGGAGAAT
>CALGIR010000266.1 GCA_937915475.1 uncultured Bacteroidales bacterium | reverse complement strand
AATAAACCAAATTATTAACGCTAATTTGGTCAACCTATGCCAGGACAAGACACAAACCTCAACTCTCCGACTATAGCAACACAAAAAAGCTTGATTCAGACTTAATCCCTCATCTTGAAAATTTTTTAGGCAGTAGTTCTGCCAAAAAATTAGCCTTAATCCATATAGCAGGAAACCATTGGTGGTATAATAAAAACTACCCCGATACCTTTGCAATTTTCCAACCGGTACTCGAGAATAAAATAATATCGCCCTCTAACAGGGAGCGAATGATAAACTCATACGATAACTCAACACTTTTTACCGATTATGTCCTTAGCGAGTTTATCGGGAGAATGGCCAGTGAAAACGCCCTGCTGATTTTTCTTGCAGATCATGGTCAATCGTTTGGCGAAGAAGGAAAATGGCTGCATGCTAACAATACCGATGCAGAAAAAAACCCAGCCTGCTTCATTTGGCTTTCCGATAAGTATAAAAGGAGATACCCAGACAGAGTTAAAAACCTCGAATTGAATAAGGATAAATTTATTAACACCTCATTCCTTTTTCATACTATTTTAGAGGGGAGCGATATTTTTAGCCCTTCCATAGACCCTAACCTAAGCGTTTTCTCCACGGATTTCCAACAAGAAATGGAAAATACTTTATAATTGAAATTCAATTATAAACACCACATTCATACTTTATTCTGAGTCTGGTAAATAAGAACCATCCAAAATTCTATTCTATCATTAAGAATCAATGTTTTTAAACTATAAAACAGAAAACCCCGCTATAAAAATGCGGGGTTTAAACTATTCATTCAAATACTATTCTATCTCCACCTCAATCCAACCGCTACGGTCGGGGGCAGCAGGTACGGGCCATTTCTTTGGTGGGTTCTCATCGAGCTGCTTAAGCAACACCTCAACAGCTTTTTCAAGCGATGGATCGTTACCTTGATGTAACAAGTGTGGCGTATCAATCACCTCAATATCGGGGTAAACACCAATTCCCTCGATAATCCACTCGCCCTTATCGTTGTAAATGCCAAAGCGCGGAACGGCAATGTAACCACCATCCATAAGCGATGCATTACCGCTCATGCCAACCAATCCGCCCCAAGTGCGGGAGCCGATAATGGTTCCCAAATTCTTCTGACGGAAAAAATAAGGGAAAGCATCACCACCCGACGATGAGTACTGGTTAATGAGCATGGCCTTAGGGCCATCGTGGGCAACGCCAGGAGTACGCATTGGCTCCAGACCTGCCACTTGCCAATGGGCGTGGGTTTTACGACTAAGCATCTCTACCATCCTGTCGGGGATAAATCCACCGCCATTAAAACGTTCGTCAATAATTAGCGCATCCTTGTGATGATATGCATACATCCCACGGTGCAGCTCGCGATTACCCTCAATGGCGGTATTGGGCACATGCATGTAGCCTATGCGACCGCCCGAAAGTTTATCGACCATAGCACGGCGCGAGTTTACCCAATCGAGGTAGTGCAACTCCTCTTCGCTGGCAATGGGCCTGATTGTATAGGTACGAGCATCTTTTGCATTAGGCTTGCTGTTTACGGTAATTCGTACCGCCTTATTAACCTTATTCTCAAGGAATAGGTAAGGGTTATACTGAGTTGTAACATCCTCGCCATCAATGGCAATAATATAATCGCCCTCCTTTATTTCGATTCCTTGCTCGGTTAGCGGCGAACGACGGGCAGGAGTCCAATTTTCACCTTGATAAATCTTGCTGATAATGTAGCGTTTGTTTTTGGTATCGGCTTTAAGTTTTGCGCCAAGCAAACCACCCTCAACCCGAGTTACACGCTCAAAATCGCCCCAGTTGGCATAGGAGTGACCAGTATTGGTTTCGGCAATCATCTCACCAAAAATATAATCCAAGTCGTACCGGTGATTCAGGTAAGGCAGCATTTCGCCATACTTCTGTCTAAATCCATCCCAGTCGACATTATGTAGATTTGTAACGTAAAAATAATCGCGAAAAATACGCCATCCATCGGTAAAAATTTGCTGCCACTCCTGGCGTGGATCAATACGCAGGGTTAAATCATCCAAATTTAGCTTACCCTCGCCCGACTTTTGGCCAGGGGCCAAAGATGCAACGCCATAATCGCCACGACTCTGGTAAAGGAATTTTTTACCGTCGGCCGAAACAACTGCACTACGGATGTCCGCCATAATAACATCGTTCTTCTGCTCCTTAATGTTGTAGCGATTCATGCCCTCGCTATTGAAGTATACCAAGCCATCGTCAACTGGCTGTAGATTCCAGTAGCGACCTGATGAAAATGGGAAGGCTACAACTCGCTGATCGGCACCCTCAAAATTGATGCTTACGCTAACCTCCTTCTTGTCATCGGTTTTGGGCTCTTCTTTTCCTGCTGCCTCAACGGTCTCCTTGGGTTCAAATAGCCTTGGGCTATCATTGCGAAGAGACAATGCATAAACTCGGGTTGCATTATTATATAGGTAATCAAACTCAAAACTAGAGAACTCTAAATTAAAATCGCGATTCGAAACAAAGAAAATATAGTTTCCACATTTTGAGAAAACAGGATTACCATCACTAAACGTATCGTTAGTTAGCTGCGATTTTTTGCCCTCATCAATGTTATAAACCCAAATTGCGCTTTGTCCGTTTGCGCTATTTTTGGTATAGGTAATCCAGCGTGAGTCGGGCGAAAAATGGTAGCCACGTATCTCGTCGGATGTTGGTGTATCAACAACAGTCAATTTGCTGGTTTCAACATCTAGCAGCTGCAAACGCATGGAGCGATCGAAGAATACGAGCATCTTGCTATTGGGCGACCATGCAGCCGAGTATTTCCAACCCTTCGACCCTTTTGTAATCTGCCTTGGCTTAGCATTCTCAATATTTTCAAGAAGATAAACCTCGTACTCACCTGTCTCGTCGGAGTAATAGGCTATGTACTTGCCATTGGGCGACCACTCAGGATAAACAGAACGAACACCCTGTGTATTGGTAAGGTTGTGTGTTGTACCCTCGCCTGCAGGAACAGAAAAAATATCACCACGAGCATCAAAAAGCACCCGGTTTCCGCTTGGCGAAATGGTCATGCTGTGGATATTATCCTTCACATTCTTGAAGTATGGAAGGGTACCAGCGTTATCGTAGCGGATATTTACTTCTAACTTTTGGGTTTGCTCAGTTTTTAAATCCAATTTATATAGATATCCACCCACCTCGTAAACCAATTGACCATTTGAACCGCTGGGCCACATCACATCAAATTTCTCATGCGTGGTAATCTGCTTTACCTCTTTTGTATTCACATCGTAGCTATGGATGTTGAGCCACAAATCGCGGTCGGTTGCAAAGTAAATCTTATTGCCATACCAGGTTGGAATATGGTCTGTTCCCTTAAAATCGGTAATCTGCTCTGATAGGTCTTTCTCCAAATCGTAAATCCAAAGGTTAGATGCACGTCCACCCTTGTACCTTTTCCAGGTACGGAATTCCCTATCAACATAGGTAAATGCTACCTTTTTGCCATCTGGCGAAAGATCGGCGAATCCGCCGTGCGGTATTGGCAACTCCTCCTCTAATCCGCCATTGATACTAACGGTAAAATACTTGCCCATACGATCGCCATAGGGGGTGCGGTTTGCACGGAAGAAAACCTTCTCACTATTGTGAGTCCATCCAAGCACAACATTATCGAAACCACCACGAGGTGGCATTTCACCAGCATCGTTATAAAAGGTGAGTTGTTGCGGAGTACCTCCCTGCGAAGGCAT
>CALGIR010000265.1 GCA_937915475.1 uncultured Bacteroidales bacterium | reverse complement strand
TTTTGTTTCGCCTGAAGAGTCCCATATTTATAAAGTTTTTTGTCGAACTCAAAAACAAGGAATTCTTCGGGCTTTTTAAAAAACAGACTTTCGGACGCTAGTGTTTTAGTTTTATAAATTTAAATTGATAAAACTTAAAGGAATTAGTAAGGGGCTTCTCTCTTATCCCTCTACTTTTAAATACTTATGATGATAAACTAGTTCCAAGGGCTACGTTAACATGCCATGGTTACTTCGGTGGAGGGTGTAATGGTTCAGTGCCAGCATTTCCGAAAAAAATACTCTCATCTAAAGTCAGGATAGTTTACGCAAATCTCTGATTATTAAAGGGCAGGAGGGCAGTCTGTACGAATTGTCTCTTTTTGTAACACTCAATTCAAAGAATTACTGTGAACCCTAATAGTATATAGGTGTGTTGGCTAAATTGTGTGTATAATAAAAAAACCACCTACCTCGATAAACGCTGTAAGTGGTTGAATTTAAGTGACCCCGACAGGATTCAAACCTGTAACCTCCTGATCCGTAGTCAGGTGCTCTATTCAGTTAAGCTACGGAGCCTTTTGCGGTTGCAAAGATACAATATTTTTAAATTCTAGCAAGGGTTTTGAGGCCAAAACCCAAAAAAAATCCTCGATTTATCGAGGATTTAATGCTGTTATTTCTCAATTCTAATAACTTTTTCCTTAATCCTGGCTTTTTTGCCTGTAAGTTTTCTAAGGTAGAAGATTCGAGCTCTACGAACTTTACCCGTTTTATTAATCTCAACCTTGTCGATAAAGGGAGAGAAAAGAGGGAAAATTCTTTCAACACCAACTCCACTTGAAATTTTTCTTACAGTAAAGGTTTCGGTTACTCCGCCTCCTTTACGTTGGATAACTACCCCACGGAAAATCTGAATCCTTTCCTTGCTCCCCTCTCTAATCTTGTAGTGTACGG
This sequence comes from uncultured Bacteroidales bacterium, assembly GCA_937915475.1. GTDB lineage: Bacteria > Bacteroidota > Bacteroidia > Bacteroidales > Tenuifilaceae > Perlabentimonas. Next base: position 7,589 of record CALGIR010000265.1, on the reverse strand, counting down.
TAACGGTATCACCACTTCTAAAATCAGGGGCATTTTGTTCTACCTCAAAGGCTTTTTCGGCAATTTTAATTAGTTCCATCCTATTGTTTTTTTTATGTTCCACTACACGCAATGTTACTAAAGTAAAACTTGTTATAAGAGATTGCGCTGAAAAATGTGGGACAAAAGTATAAAAATTATTTAGATATAAACATATTATGAAGATAAAAAACTGCCCTCTTGGGCAGTTTTTTAGTTATTTGCTTATTCTTCAGGTACAAGTAGTTTATTGCCTGTTGATTCGATTACGTGTTTTTTCCACCAATCGGGATATTGTGGGTTTTGTATGCTTGCTGGAGCTGAATTGTACTCATCCCATTTAAATACACCATTTTCCTCCTCCTTAATATTGCCGTCAATATACTTAACAATAAGGAACTCGAAAAGACTTTCCCATTGCCTTACCAGTGAATTGGCTGTGTTTACCGAGAAGTTTGTGATAAAACTAGTTGCATTATTCTTGTCTTGTTTAAAAAGTTCGGCTGCTTTTTTATCAACCAGTGGTGTTATTGATGTGTAATAGTTCTCCATTTCTTGTTGAACCTTACGGATATCAGCGCTCATATAATCATAGCGTAGGTATGCAAAGTTCGAAACCTTGTTGAAAACCCAGAAAGCTGCATCGGCTGAGTAGGTAAGTAGGTCGCCATTGCCTACGGCAAAACTATGAGGGATTTCATTTATTCCACAGTAAATTGGTGTATAAACCGTTGTTGCTGCATCATCTACGCTAAACCATAGAATTCCGCCAACTGGGTTTGGCAACCAATTGCGGCTTTGGGTAACGAAAGAAAAACCTGTTTGCTGAGTTGCTGTGGCTCGTTCATTTACATAGGTTTTATCTTCATATTCCCATGTTAGTGGACGCCAACGGTAGGGTAGTCCATGAGGCCCAGCACCAGGATCTTTACTCATATCCAACTCAGTATCCTCAAGGTGATCGCGCATGAAGTTCATCAAATCTTGTGCAGAGAGTTTACGGTCTGGCTTAATCCAGAGGGGCATACGATTGGTTAAATCTAAACCTTTGGCATACTCAAAATGGTTCCACATGCTCTTATCTATGTCCTTAAAGAATGACCATACCCTGATTTCGCAGAAGCGCGCAGCACCAAAGTCAATAGGAGCATAGATATCGGAGAAACTAAAGTCGCTTCCGTTACCTTCATAGTAACCTTTGCTACGAGCAAAACTCACAACATCATGTGAGTAGATAACCTCAATCTCAGGGTTGAAAATTTTATCGATATTTTTTGAGCTAATGGCCTTATTGCTTTCCTCTTCTTTTGGGAATGTGGTAATACGAGCGTGGTTTGCATGTGCACTTACGTAACCCTCGGGAATTAACATTGCAACCCAAACTGCACCCTTATCGGCGTTATAGGCCGTTTTTGAGCGACGTTCTGTTTTTAAGTTGGTTCCTTTGCCAATTAGTTCCATAATCCAAACTTCATTTGGGTCGGCAATAGAGAAGGATTCACCGCTACTAGCGTAGCCATGTTCGGCAACTAACTCGGCCATAACTTTAATAGCTTCGCGAGCCGTTTTTGCACGTTGAAGGGTTATATATATAAGGCTACCGTAATCAATAATACCAGTTGTATCAACAAGTTCACTACGCCCTCCATAGGTAGTTTCGCCAATGGCAAGCTGATGCTCGTTCATATTTCCTACCACTGAGCATGTTTTCTCTATCTGTGGAATCTCTCCAAGGTACCTTCCGCTATCCCATTCGTAAACCTTAAGCAAGGTGCCGGGAGCATAGCTGGCCGCAGGCCAATGGTATAATTCTCCGTAGAGCCCGTGTGAGTCGGCAGAGTAGGTTATCATGGTCGAACCATCAACCGAGGCCCCGCGGGTTACCAAAAAATTAGTGCAGGCTTGTACTTTGGGGGCAACTAGGGCTAATCCCAAAAATAGTCCAAAGCTTAAAAGTCTGATTGTTTTTTTCATCTTATAAAATTTATTGAGTTTTTATTGTGAACAAAAATAGGAAAAAAGGTGTAACTGCAAACTAAACACCTCAACCTTTGATGAGAAACTATGGTGTTAGTTTAGCTATGAGATTAAAAATAGAGGCATCCGCCAATTGAGTTCATACGAGCACCCGTTGCAGAGGAGAGGCAAGATGCAATTTTATTCTGATAAAGAATTGCAAGGAATCCAAAGATTAAAGCCTCCTTATAGTCTACGATTAGAGGGCTGGGTACGATAATCTGACCTGTACATTTTTCGCTAATAAGTTCGATGAGAAATTTATTATTAGCTCCCCCACCTGTTACCAGAATGTTCTCCTTGGGTTTATGATTGGTGGCTAATGAGATTTGTGAAGCAATATGCTCGTATATTGTGCGTAGAGTGTTTTCCGAGTTAGAAACATTTGCAGCAATAATTGGTTCAAAAACTTCTTCGAACCATTCTCGCCCCAACGATTTTGCTCCTTTTTGCTTATAAAAATTAATTTGATTAAGGGAGTTAAGCAGTTCATTGTCTACAGTTCCACTCTTAGCAATGGCTCCATCTTTGTCCATATCAAAGCCCATTTGGTTTGCAATTAGGTTTATGGCCATGTTTGCTGGGCAAATATCGTAGGCAACCCTTTGCTGATTATCGTTAAACGATATATTGGCAATTCCACCAAGATTTAGGCAGAAGCTGTACTCGCTAAAGAGGAGTTCATCGCCAATTGGTACTAGTGGTGCACCTTGTCCTCCACGGGCTATGTCGCCCGAGCGAAAATCGCAAACGCAAGGGATACCAGTCTCAGCTGCAATATAGGCACCATGCCCAATTTGTGCAGTGTAGCCGTTTTGTGGATTATGAAATACTGTGTGTCCATGCGAACCGATGAGGGAAACATGAGCTTTTATGCTTTGCATAAACTGGCTTACCTGCTTGCCAATCCATTTTCCATAGTCGCAGTGAAACCTCCAAAGCTGTTCGCCAGTAAAGTTTTTGCTGTTAATCAGCTCTTGCCTAATTTTATGAGAATATTCAACTGTTATTCCCTCTTCAATTTCAAAGGACCATTTTTCTTTAGTGTGCACAAATCTGCAAAGACAAATATCTAGGCCATCGAGCGAAGTGCCTGACATCAGTCCGATGACGTATGCATTATGTGCTAAAATATTTTGGTATGAAGCGGGTTGCATAGGTTAGAAATTCCTTAGGAGATTTGTGATGGCGCTATTTATCAATCCCATAATATTGTTGGGGTCATCTAACTTATAATTTTCCCCCTTTTTTAAACCATCAAATGTAGATGGACTAATAACCCAAGGTTCGGTTGCCATTGCACTTCCAACTACTTTTTGCATTGGCAGTATCCCATCCCTTGTGTATGTAGTAACCTCTATGCTAATCTCTGGTATCAACAATCCCTCAGGAGTTGCTTCAGGGGTTTTGGTAGTGTCTTTGTTTATAGTCGTTCCATACCCCTTATCGGTTTTGTTTGAGTATGCCGCTATAGTGATATTAACTCTCATGTAGTATCTTGAATTCCCTTTCCTTAAGGCTCTGTTTATTGTCATATCGGGATACCCATACTCATCGTATTTAAAATCTTTGCCATGGGCAGTAATGGGTAAGATATACATATTTGTTTCCTCTTCAAGCCGTTCTTTCAGAATTTGCCACGAATTATTCTTTAGGGTAGCAATAGTTTTATCGGTCTTTGGTTCTTGTGCGTCGGGTAAAAGGTAGGCGAATTCATCAAGTTGTGGTTTTATATTCGGGTGTATATTATAGCTATAGGATATAAGGGCAAGTTGCTTATTTCTATAGTTTTGTGCAGTTAAGCTCATTGAAAAGCCTAAAAGTATAAGAATTAGTATTATCCTTTTGTGTTTCATTTTAATATTGATTTACAGGTGGTTAGGTTATTATGACAAAGATACAAAATACTGCGTGCACTTAAGTGCAAAGTTTATGCCTAAATATTTTTACCAGTAGAACCAGTAGTCAATACTGCTAACATTGCCTTTAGCATCAGCAACCTCTAGCGAAAGTTTATGCCTTTTCCCTTTATGCAATCGTTCGCTATCGAATTTATAGTAAACTACATCATTCTTTTTATCGTACTCAAAAAGTGCCCATTTACCATCTATGGTTCCAGTTATTCTCGATATTCCGCTTAGATTGTCTTTTACTTTAAACATTATCAACTCCTCGTTGCTATAATCGTTCTCCGCCACAGTATTTATCAGCTTTATTTCTGGGGTAATGGTGTCAACAGCAACAAAAAAATCACCAAAAAAATTTAGCCTAGTTGTAACGGAGCCATTGCTATAGGTGCCTCCAACTGCCTCTATCTTTTTTTTAGTGTTAATGGTAGCAATCAAGGCTTTACTTTTTAAGTTTTCGGGTATGTTTTGGGAGCTAATTGCAAGTTTATAGTTTTTGTGTACAGGTGTAAACCTGTTGTGTACCGAAATTATTGGGGAATAATCAAATCCAACAGAATCTGCAACCTCATAGGTAAAGTAAATGCTATTGTATAGCGCCTCAGCAGGCATTGAAACGGTGAATTGACTGGTGGAGAATTCGTTGTCCTTAAAGTATGGCCATAGAACTCCACTAGCTTGCTCCATAGGCAAAGGGCTTACCGATGAACTATTACTGTTTTGCAAGCCTTTAACTACTAGCGTTAGCATGGTTTTGTTTTGGTATGCATCGGATATTTCCACCCTTACATTGTATATACCGCCAATGCGTGTACTAATTACCCCATTGTTTTTAAGGGTTTTGTAGATTCTGAGTTTGTTATTCGGCTCAGTAAACAGTTTATGGGCGCGTCTCCCGGTCTGCTGCCTAAGGGCATAATCAATATGACTGTTGGCGTACCTTGATTCGTTAAACCGAAACCCATCCATATCAAAATGGTAATTTAGGGTGTCATTCACAAACATTTTTATGCTATAAATTCCACATCGGAGGCTTTGGCTGTTCACATAATCGTATGCCTCTATTCCAAGGCCTAGGTTGCCATCGGCAAAAATGGTGTCAACACAAGCATAAGTTCCATTTTTGTATTGAACAATAATCTCCTCCCTGCTGTTAATTGTACTAGGTGAGGGGGTGTTGCTTAGGTTATATAACCACACTCCCCGTATAACAGGTATAAGGTTATTAGTAATGTTTAGGTTACTAAAGGCAGGGTTCTGTGGTTCTTGGTTTATGGTCTTCCTTATCTCGTAATGTAGATGGGGTCCACCAGAACTCCCAGAGTTTCCGCTTAGCCCAATTACCTCGCCACGCTTAATGGCTATTTCGTTAGGTGATAGGTTAATATCAACCTCAAAACTACGTTCTTTGTATTGTTGCTCCTTAACGTATTGCTCTATTTCGTTTGAGTATTTGTGCAGATGCCCATAAACAGTGGTTAGTCCATTGGGGTGCGCTATGTAGATTGCATTTCCATATCCTACGCTGCTTACCTTTAACCTAGATACGTATCCATCGTCCGATGCGTGTACTTTAGAGCCAATTTGTCCTCCAGTGCGAAAGTCTATTCCCGTATGTAAACTATTGGTTCTAATCTCACCAAACGAACCCGATAGGCCAAGGCTTTTTTTTAATGGAGGATAAAGGTTGTATGGGCTTTGGTACGGTTGTGCTGTGGATGTATATAGTGCAAATACTGTGAGAAGGACTGAAAGCGCGAAGTGAATTAATTTCATAGTTACAGTTAGGATTTAATTTCATAGGCAAAACTACCCATTTTATAGGTTTTTTAGCTGATACTGTTCAAAAATAGGAATCATTTTTTTTGATAATCTGTTAAACTCGTTGTAACTTTGTACTAATTAATCAGGGCGCATGAACATAGAGCAGAAATCAATACACATAAAGCTTAAATCAAAAATTGAAGAGCTAATATCTGCCTATGAAAAGTTAAAGGGAGAGAACCTGAAACTTAATGAGCAAATGGCAACACTCGAAAACGTTATGCAAGAGAGGGAAATTGCCTACATCGAACTTGACAAGAAGTATAATCAGCAACAGCTTGCAAAAGCATTTGTTACTTCGAGTGAAGATGCACATGACGCAAAGATTAAGGTTGATATGGTTGTGCGGGAAATAGACAAATGCATTGCTCTTTTAAATAGATAATTTTGAATCGATTCTATGGCGGATAAACTTTCAATACGCGTAAACGTTGCCGATAGGTTCTATCCACTAAAAATTGATAGGAGTGACGAAGAAAAGATACGCAAAGCTGCTAGAACAATAAACGAAAAGGTGTTGCTTTATAAGCAACGTTATACTGATAAGGATTTACAGGATTTTTTAGCAATGGCCGCTTTGCAATTTGTTATAAAGCTACTCGAGAGTGAAAATCGATTTGAGGTTGCTCCTCTGGTTGATGAGTTGAATGAGTTGGATGAGTGGCTAGACGATTATCTGGAAAAGAGTAGTATACGTTCTTTAAAATAATTTGCCCGCATTGTTTCCTTAACATTTTGCGAAACTCAACACTACACCAATTGGAGTAGGACTTAAGCTATCGTAGAACAGGCCTTAATTTCAACTAGTTTGAAATCTCATATTTGAGACATTGGAAGTTCAAATTTAGCGGCCTCTCCACCCATGTTTAACTGGGGTTTCATAAATCTAGGGAAAACAATGCGGGTTTTTTTTATGCTTTTTTTTAACCCAAAATTGATTTTAACGCTTTGGGCTTTTAGCCCAATTTTACATATCGTTCTTTTAAAGTTTTTACTAAATACAAATAAAATGGCACTAATAATTATAGTAGCTGCATCAACCCTTATAATTACGATGCTTATCTCATACTTTTTATGGAATAAGCTATTGTCGAAAAAAAGGGGAGCTATTATCCGCGAAGCGGAAATTGAGGCAGAGGTTATCCGAAAGGAGAAAATACTTCAGGCAAAAGAGAAGTTTTTACAGCTAAAAGGCGACCACGAAAAGGCTTTTAATGAGCGTAATTCAAAAATTGTTCAGACAGAGAATAAGTTGAAACAGCGCGAAACCCTCTTCTCCCAAAAATTTGAAGAGTTTCAGCGCAAGCAAAAGGAGGTTGATTCAATTCGTGACAATCTAACCAACCAGATACAACTGGTTGATAAGCGTACAGAGGAACTGGATAGATTACACCGAGCACAGGTTGAGAAACTTGAAACAATTTCTGGAATGTCAGCCGAAGAGGCCAAAAGCCAGATTATTGAATCGCTTAAAGCAGAGTCTAGAACCGAGGCCATGTCGTACATCAATGAGGTAATGGACGAGGCCAAGATGACAGCTCATAAGGAGGCTAAACGAATAGTTGTAAATACCATTCAAAGGGTGGCAACAGAGTCGGCTGTTGAGAATGCGGTTACCGTTTTTCATATCGATTCTGATGAGATTAAAGGTCGCATCATCGGCCGCGAAGGGCGAAATATTAGAGCATTAGAAGCAGCCACAGGAGTAGAGATTATAGTTGATGACACTCCCGAAGCTATTATCCTTTCTGGCTTCGACCCCGTACGCCGTGAAATTGCTCGTCTAGCACTTCATCAACTAGTTACTGATGGAAGAATCCATCC
>CALGIR010000264.1 GCA_937915475.1 uncultured Bacteroidales bacterium | reverse complement strand
GCTTGAGTACCTCAATGGAATCAACCACCTGGTCGGTTTCGCTATCAATTACCAATATCTGATTGTCGTAACTCCAGCAATTGGTGAATACGTATTTATCGTATTGCACCATTTCTTCTGTGGGATGCTGGTAGAACTCTGTCTCGTGATTATTTACGCTTATTGCACCAATTCTCTCAAAGGTTTGTGGATTAACAATGGCGATGGACTTGGCATATAAATCGGTTACGTACGCCTTTGTATCACTCAAAAAATGAATGTAACGTGGAGAGGTTAAGCCAGTTATTTTTCCCACATACTCGAACGTGTTTACATTAATAATGTAAATTTTACCGCTGTTATTTACTACTATGTAACCTAAACTATCGCGAATTACCATTGACTGTGCCACATCGCCCAAAGGCAACTTATTGAATTCGTAAAAAACATCGTTTAGCACCTCTCCTGTCTCCATGTCGTAATATGAGAGAGAGGCATTTCCGTACATAAAATTACCCTCGTTGGTAATAAATACACCTTTGGCAGGTATGCTAATGCTTGGGCTCTCAAAATTCCACAGCTTATCATCCTCCATGCAAGATAAAAGTAGAACGAATAAAACAGGTGCAATATATCTTAATGTTCTTCTCATTTTAAATATTAATCTTTAATAAAAACATGTAGTTACGCCCTGGCATTGGTCTATAAAGTATAGAATGATAAGTTTCGTTGAACAGATTATATATTTTTATTTCTGCCGATAACTTAACACCTTTTACCTGAAATTCTTTCCCCAGGATTAAGTCATTCATAAAGTACGGATATAGCCAATCGCGCCTACTCACATCGTTGCTTGATGTGGTGTATCGCTCACTGTAGGAATTGTGCTGATAGGTGATGTTATATCCTTTAAACAAAAGGCTAAACAGCACGTTACCAGAGTGTAGAGGAACATAAACGAGCTGCTTACCGTACGACTCATCGCCCCACACCAGAGGGTCGCCATAATTTACGGATTGAGTGTAGGCATAATTACCTGCTATACGGTAATTTACGGCCCCAACCATCCCTTTTAAAGACGAATTGAACTCAATACCTTGCGACAACACCCGTTTAATATTTCGGGGCTCCCAGTAGCCTTTATAGCTGGGTATCCAAATAATCCAGTTATCAATATCGGAACGATACGCAGTAATTTCAGTCTTTAATAGATGTCCGTTTACTATTTTTTGATGCTCTAAACCTAACTCAAAACTTACTCCCTCCTCAGGAAGCAAATCGGGATTACCTCCGGGTTGCCAATACAAATCGTTTAGCGATGGTTGATGGTAATTACGGGCAATGTTTCCTTTTATCAGCAAGTCTGCCTGTTTGAATACCCTAAAATCAAACCCAAAAAACGGCACTAACGGAACAAAATCGTCATCTACCCAATCCTGACGAAGCATAAAATTCAGGTTTAGCCTATCGGCAAAATTTTTACGAACAGCAATAAACCCTAACAGCTCTTTACGCTGTTGCTCATAGCCCGTTTTTTTTACCGAATCGCGAGAGGCAACATCGTGATAATTAAAATCTAAACTAGTTTCAAGCGAAAATTTATCACCAAAACTATAGGTATATGCTGCAGAATTTAAGGAACTCTTCTGTTTACTTTCCGAGTAAATAGCGGGAACTAAACCAAATCCAGGGACAAAGTTTTTAAGCGTATAATCGAGCTGCTTTTGTGAGTATCCACTCCTTAGCGTAACCTTTGCCTTATCGGTATAGTACTTCCAGTCAACTACTGCCTTATGGTCATTGTCAATCTGATTGTTCAGGTTTGAGTTATCTGGCCCCTCATAACTTGTTGCCCTTGGTATGGTTCTATCGGCCCATTGTCCCCAATACTTTACCGAAAAAACATTGTTAGAACTTGGACGAAAATAAATTTCCTGCAATAATCCATACTTCGTAAAATCGGCATTATCGTTAGTATCTAAAGGATTGGTAATTATGCCTGTTTGAGGATTAAGGTTTCCTATACCCCGATTTATAAAAGTATAATCATTCTGTGAAAAGTTATGGTAAAGCCTAGTTTTTAGCTGTATTGTTTTATTGCCTCCTCCAACCTGAAGAAACTCGTCAAACGTACTATAACTACCCACACCCTGCAGGTACTGTACACTAAATTTATCATTCCAATCTACCCGATTACCTATGCTAATTGAACCTCCCAACCCGCCACTTTGGTCGGCAATGGAAGCTGTTCCGTGCTTTAGGTTCATCTCATCAATAATATAAACAGGAATAAGCGAAAAATCGACCATTCCGGCCATTGGACTATTGATATTAATACCATTCCAGTTTACCTGCGTATGCGATGCTGCCGTACCTCTGAACGATGCAGTGGCCAATGCGCCCCGTCCATGACTTTTTATGAATACCGGAGTGTTTTCCGACAGCAACTCAGATAAGGATAGATTTACCTTTTGGAGTAAAACCAATGTATCAACCTGGGTTTCCTTCATTCCAGCGGTCTCCTTCCTAAAAATACGGTCGGCGCTTATCTCAACCACTTGTATTTGAAAGGTAGAATCCTGAATGCCTTGCGAAAAGGAAACATGGGTGAATAGAATAAGAAAAGCGATAAAGCCTATCCTCCTTACCATACTATTTTTTAATAAACCAAACTGCTTTAATTAGATTTTGTCCCTTAACTTTTATAATATATACACCGTTTGCCAAATGGGCAATTGCCAATGGTTGGTTATGTGAATAGTTCTGTTTTTGCAGCACCCTGTTTCCAGTGATGCTGTATATTTCAACACTTGCACGCTCTACGCCACTGATAAAAATATGGTCGGTGGCTGGATTGGGATATATCTTAATACTGATACTTTGGCTTTCATCTATTGCAGACGGGTCACTATTATAAACAAGTTCAGCTGAGACCGTTGCCTTAATCTCGGGCATATCTGCTAGAGAGGCTGTTAACGTTATTTCACCAGAGGCTGAAAATGTAAGAAGATTATCGCTGTTTACCCATGCTCCATCGAGATTGGTTGACCAGACAATGGTTTTATCCAAGTCCCTTCGCCCCTTATGAAAGGCAAATGCTTCAAGCTGAAAACTCTCGCCTTTAATGGTTTGGGGTAGGCTTTTTATTACAATCATATCAAGCACACCGGTTTTGGATGGGTCTGGGGTTACAGCCACAGCGCCAGTAATTTCTGTTGATAATTCACCGAAAAAGCCTCCATCGCCAAGTACTGCAGTGTGAACTTTTACGAAATGAATTACGTCCAAATCAACATAGTTGCCATCTGTATCAACAGCCCAACTTATATCAAAGGCATCTCCACCTGAATTCTCTTTTTCAAGGGTGTATGGATTATCGGGTACGGTATAGGGAGCGGTTCCGCGTATTTGATTATCCGCATATCCAAAAGCCTTTCGATAGGACTTTATATCGGGCGGATCTGTTTTGTCCAACTCATCGGCAACCCGTGTACCCGAAAGAGTATATTCAGTGGGATTTACATCTGGAAATATATCAGCATTTGGGTAATAAGGCTGGTTATGGGCACCATTTGCAAAGACATACCCTGAATTTCCATGATTATCGTACCACGGAACATCATCAGCCACAGGTTGGTTCGGATTGGTGTAAGTTACCTCATATTCTTTTATGGTAGATGAGAAAAAGTAGTCGCTTCCGGCCAACTCGTACCAAGTATCGTCGGGTAATCCATTCCCGTTTTCATCTTTCATTACGGAGACAATACCGTGCTCAGCCCAGTCACTCGAGGGATTTCCAAATATAGTAAAGTCAACCCCAAAAGGATTGTCAGAATGATTCTCCACCGGATTTTCAAACTTAAATATAACATAACCCCCAAAAGCGCCTAAGCTCATGGAGCCTGTAATATGGCCAACCAATGAATTTGCAGAACTGGGAACTCCCCATGGAGTTTTATTTATAAACTGCCCGGGTGCAGGCTTGTACTCCAAAACCTCAGAAATATATTGTGCCTGCAATACACTTGCTAAAAGCATTATAAGGGTTATTACAACAATCCTAGTCTTCATAATTAAAATATTAAACAGCGGGAAGAGTTTTATCTTCCCGCTGTGGTAAACTAATTAACTATAATTAATTTAGAGTAGTTTCCTTGTGATGTGCTGATTTTAACAAAGTAACTTCCTTTTGCTTGTTTGCTAATATCAATAAGGTCGGAATTCTGGTAATTTTTATTCTTGTAAATTAGCATTCCGTTGATACTGAAAATGCTTACCTCCATATTTTCGTTGGCATCGGCTTTAACCCTAAACACGCCATTGGATGGGTTTGGATACACAACAAAATCAGCAATGGAAATTCTTTCAACGCCAGTTGCATCAGGCACGATATAAAGATTATCGATATTAAAATATGTGGGAGTATTTATGCCATAATCACCTACATCGGTTGATGAAAGGTTAAACAGTAAAGTATCAATCTTTCCCAGAGAACTTAGCTCAACCCATTGCCATGTTTTAACAATATAATCCTTGGTATTATCATCGAACCTATAATCGGCTAAATAGAACTCAATAGTTTCTGTTTCAACACCATCTATTAAACCCCAAACTGAAAGTTTTAAATAATCGGGGTCGTCACCAGTTTCTCCTCCAAACTTTTTAGTAAAATCATCGCCCTGCTCCATAGATAGGGCTGCATAGGTACTATTTGTAACATAGAATCCTTTTACATGATGTGCTGAATTATCGCTAAAAGTTAAGGGCAAGGGTAGGGTTTCATTTGTTACCCAATCGGAAGAAACATAAGCAACACCATAATTTTTACCATTGGATGCAAGGGTATCGAACCCCGACCCAGTAATTGCGCTATACTGGTTGGTAAACCCAGGGGTAACAACATCGGATATATTTGAGTAAGTCCATCCCTCCCAAGACCATTCTGATTGAGTATTATTGAATTTTGCCAATCCGCTTACAAAGCTGCCAGAACCGTCGTCGCCACTCCAGTAGCTTTCATCGGCAAGCGTAAGGTTTTCAAAATCAGTAATCGTATAGTTACCCTCAATTTCAGGATAAACACCAACGATTAATCTATCGGTTACAGATTGCCCGTTTGACGTAGCTTTAACAAGAATAGTCGTTTGTCCGGCTTCAAGGAAATCAATGGTTAAAATAGCTTCGTTAATGCTAGCTGAAGCTACGATACTGAATGAATTTGATACAATTTCATAGATGAATGCTTCTTTATCTTCAGGATTCGTAAAGTGATTGTTTAGGTTGATTTCCACATTACTATCACCTTCATAACCTGAAATTATTCCTAATGGTTCATTAATTATTGGCGGTTTATTACGCATTACCTTTGCTACTGGTCTTCCCCACGATAGTACATAAACTCCATCATCATCACCTGGTTCAAGAATATTCCCACAAGATTTAACCATTGTGAACCAATCCATTCCATCAGTGGCTACTGCTAGGGTATCAAAATTATAACCATCACCAATGGTTTTATTCCAAATTGCCAATACCTTATCTGATGAAAAATCGTTAAAGTTAAACAGCACATTACCCACTGCATCAACCTCACAATCATAAGCTCCACTGGGAATATCGGTTAGTTTTGTAGCATCATCAAGAACTAGCGATGCTGTTTCTGGATTAGTAATTACGGCATTAACATCTACACTGCTCCATCGATACAAAGCATTTGTTGTTGAACCGTCGATAAAACTGGTGGCGTAGTATATATTTCCGTCAGAATCTGTTGCTAGCCCCGATGAAAACCCTCCTATCTCAATTATCTGCTGATGATTATTTGTTCCGTTTGTTTCTAAAACAAAAATGGATGTGGGATTAGAATTGTCACTGCTATTCAGACCAGACACAATGACTTTGTTACTAAGGAATTCTAAATCAAAATTGCCGGGCATGAGTGCCTTTAAATCCCATGTGCCTGCTTCAATATTTATGCTATAAATTCTATCATCAGTATTACTAAAACTCGTGAAGCCTGCCCATATCTCTGTACCATCTGGAGATATGGAAACAAAACTTGGGTAGGCAGTATAACCTGCGGGTTTTCCAAATTTACTGACTTCCAGTCCAGTTTCCATATTAAAACAGCGAATAGTATCGCCATCATTGGCATACAGCAAACTACCGTAAACATCAAAGGAAGAGAAGGTATCGTTATTTGGCAGTATATCTATTGCATTAAATCCCTCGGAAGGCGTTAAATAACTTTGTGCCGACACAATAAAGCTGCACAATACTATAGCCGTAAGGATTGTGAATATTTTTTTCATTTTGTAATTTGTTAAATTATAGTCCCAATTTTACTTTTCTCATATAATGCCCGTTCTCTGATTAAATGGCTCGGACTAAACAGCCTTTTATCTTTAAGTTGCTTAGTATTTCACCTTTAACTTCAGAACCATACATAACCTAACAATGCGGTTATATTTTGCCTATTTGTTTGGTTAAAAAATGTCATCCAAAAACTGGTAACATTTAGATGGGATTTGGAGGATAGATGGGAATTCCGTTCACACAGCTATTACAATTGGGATTTAAAACTATGCGCATGTGCATAAAAAGATAGTGTTGATTTTTTTCAACACAAAGTTCAGCAATTGCACCATTGCATTTTGCTGTTGTACTTAATTGAAGTTCACCATTCATCTTTTAATAGATTAAAGATTAATAAATGGTAACTCGCGGGACATTAGTAAAATTACAGGGGGAGGGTTTGGTTAACTCTCTCGCCTTTCACCCGAAAGCTACGATAATTTGGTATTCGGCAGGTCTTCTGACTTGTTCCGGTTTTATCGCCTTCCCGTCAGCACATTGGCAGACAGTGGCATAATGGTAAAACCTTAATGGAACTTACAGCTACGGGGATAGTTCCTGATTTTAACAGGATTCCCTTTTAATCGTAATGAACCGAATTCAACTACAAAGAAAGCATTTATTTTTCATTTGTCCGTTGTTTCTGTTTTTTAAAGACTCACCTCTCAGCAGGGAGGCAGAAAAAAACATTCTTACAATGGTCATACTTATGTATGCTAAAACTCTAGTTATGTGTGTTTTAAGCGACGAAAGTAAACCATAAGAAGTTACGAGTGAGATTTAAAGTGAAAGATTAAACCTTTAATCTTCTATAATTGTGAATATAATTGCCTTTAGTACTATATTCGCAAAATTTTAAAACAGAAAGAAAATGGAGAAAAAAATGGGAAATCCTGCTGCGGTGGGTCTTGCAGGTTTTGGCTTAACAACGCTTTTGTTACAATTCCATAACATTGGAATAATGGGTTTAGGACCTGTAGTTGCCATGGGTTTTATCTTTGGCGGGCTTGCTCAAATGATAGCTGGGTTTCAGGAGCAGAAGTTGGGAAATAATTTTGGGTATAGTGCGTTCACAGCCTACGGGAGTTTCTGGATAGGTCTTGGGATTATTTGGATGCTTAATCACTTTAACATTTACCAATCGAGTACAACAGATGTAGGTTTTTTTATGCTTGCCTGGACTCTCTATACTGCAATTATGTTCATAGCTTCGCTTAGAGTTCATAAGGCGATGGCTATTACTTTCGGATTGTTACTAATTGGATTTATACTTCTTGTTTTGGGCCATTTTGGTTACCCCATTCTTAACAAGGTTGCTGGTTACGAACTTATATTTTGCGCACTTGCAGCATGGTACATGATGGCAGCGATAATTATTAACGACTTAGCAGGAAAAGTAGTGCTGCCAGTTGGCAAACCACTGCTGTAGTTTTTGCAGCACCTTATTTAGTTTTATGAAATACAAAAGCCGCCAAATGGCGGCTTTAACTTTTTACTTCAAAGCGTGCCTATTCAAAAAGAAAATCAAAATCATCCCCTGGTTTATACTCTCGTGGAGAACTCCCATGCTTAAAAACCCGAGCAGATTTAGGGCCGATGAGATTAATATCGCCATCATCAACCTTTATCATAGAGCCCTCACGTAACCCTACAACATAGGAAAAAGGGTCCATTGCAATATACTCCTCAATTCGCTGCTCACGAGTTTCTCCTGCATGACCATCGGGGTTTGCATCAAGATAATGGGGATTAATCTGAAAGCGTACAAGGTTAAACGCGCTAAAGTTATCGGGTTCAACAATGGGCATATCGTTTGTTGTGCAAATGGTTGGGCTGGCCACATTGGCTCCCGCACTCCAACCCACATATGGGGTTCCATCCAAAACCTTATACCTAACAGTTTCGATGATATCAAGCTGCTGAATCATTTTTAAGAGTCTAAACGTATTCCCTCCACCAACTACTATAGCCTCCGATTCTCTAATGGCTTTTTTATGATCTTTATGCTTATGCAGCGACTCTACTTCAATACCCATCTCGCTAAAGCGCTTTTGAACCTTTTTTTCATACTCATCAAACGAAAATGTTACTGCAGCATACGGGAGAAAGAGTACTTTTTTAATACCTGTGTTTTAACCTCAATTAACCGAGCATTTTTTTTACAATTTACAAAATATTTACCT
>CALGIR010000263.1 GCA_937915475.1 uncultured Bacteroidales bacterium | reverse complement strand
GCATCGCTGTTTGCCGTTCCGCGTGTTACATAATATAGAACTTGCCAGTTTGCTGAACCATCGGCATAGCGTCCGTACGATTGTGCATCTTCGAGTGCTGGTACTTCAACCTCATCGATAACACTCCCCTCAGCATCTTCAAGCCAAAGTGTTTCTCCACCACTTGAAATACCGAATCCGCTATCCTCTTCGTCGTCAACAATAATTACGAAAAATCCGTTTGCAGGAAGAATAGTTCCTGAAGCAAATTCCTTTTTAGGTTTTGAGCCTGATTCTCCTCCGTTATCGTAAATTTTATATCCTGAAATGTCGATATCGGCATCGGTGTTGTTAAAAATTTCAACCCAATCAAGGTTGCCGTCAAATCCTTTTGAGAATACTTCGTTCATTACAACATCGGGAATTTCGGGTGCAGGTGTATCGTCGTTTGCGGCACCCATAGTAATGGTTTCAAGTATCTGCCAGTTCTCGCTACCATCGGGCATACGACCGTAAGAAGTTGTCTCAATGGGCATTGCAGGAACTTCAACGTTGTCAATTACCTCTCCTGCCTCATTTTCGAGCCAAAGTATATCTCCCCCACTTGATAGACCAAATCCAGCAGCATCGTCAGTGTCAACAACAATTACATAGAACCCTTTGGCCGGAACTGTTGTGCCAGCAGGAAACTCCATTTTTGGTTTTGAGCCAGATTGTCCCCCTCCATCATATATTTTATAACCACTAATATCGATAGGTGAGTTTGATAGGTTGTATATCTCAACCCAATCGGGGTTGTCAGTATCACCTCTTGAGAATACTTCGTTCATAACGATATCTGAATCTGCCATTTCAGTGTCGTCAACGTATATTTCGTCTTTAACGCAGCTTGATAAGCTTAGCGCAATGACTGTAAATGTTATTAAAAATTTATTTGTTTTCATAGTTGTATTGGTTTTATGTCAATAAATCACTAAAAATCAACTTCGAAACGAATGGCTACCATATGAAAATCCTCACCAGCTTTGCCTGTCTCATCAGCAACAAGCATTGGGTTCTTAGTTAGCTCGCCACTAGCATCGTATCCTACAAACAGCTTGTTTTTTCCGTTTGCGTACCTATCGTGATTTAGGTAGGCGTAGTTAAGCATAATTTTCACGTTGTTGTTTACATAGTAGTTTATACCAAACGTGTAGTTTTCGCCAGATCCACCCATTAAATTACTGCCTTCGGTTAGGCTGTTTAGCGTAATATAATCGTACCGGAAAGCGAGTTCAATTTCACCCCAATCTTTTCCTCTTTTGGGTTGGGTGAATTCCGCTTCATTAGTGTTGTACTGGTAGTTGCCTCCGAAAAGTAATACGCTACCAAATACGTAAAAGCCTTCAAATTTTTCAGAACCCATATCGTCGAAGCGGTTTACCGTGCTTGTATGGTATTCCGATTGAAGGCGGTAGTTGTTGTAGTAACCAGCAAGTTCTATACCTCCTAGTGTTGTTGATTCAACGTTTGTAATATCATCGGTATCGATATATTTCTTGCGATTTATTGAGGAAATTGACCGGGTGCTGTAGCGAACACTACCTCTTTGGTTTTCATAGTCCCAAACTTCAGCACTTGTTTTTGGGGTGCGATACGAGCCGGCAATACCAAAGTGTAAGCCTTTGTCGTGATCGCTTGCCCAAGGCATTAGAACAATTTTACCTGTTAGGGAGTAACCTTCATCAATACCGCCATCTTTATTATGATCTTTTGAAAAGGTGCGCTCTTCAAGGTCATCAATCACTTGGAAATGAACACCACCAGCAGCAAAGAGCCAATTCTTGTTATAGCTTATGGCCATACCGGTATGCCTTGATGGTGCAAATGCGTTAACCGTATTTGGCCTTTCAATAAAGGTGAGATATCTCGATGTAGTAGTTCTTTCCATTGAGAATGTTTCTTTGAAGTGACCCACGCTTATCTCAATACCCTTGTTTTGGAACTGTAGGTATGCATCCTTTAGCTCAAGTTCGGAGTTTGCGATGTCCAAATCGAACTCAGCATACCAATACTTACCAAACTTGGTTTTTACCGCAAACCTGGCGCGGCGAATTGAAGTTCCATTACCAATTTCGTTATAGGTATCACCAAAAAACATCCCGCCATCGGCCTGAACACGTGCATCGTACCAAACTCTGTACGATTGATCCTTGGCCTCGTGAACAAGAATCCCATTGCGCTCTTCTGAGTCAAGAGGAGTTCGGGTTACTCTTACACCATATTGGTTATAACGGACATTGCTGGTCAATTGAATGTCCAACAGGTTTTTACCGTTTACCCCAATTTCCATATCATCGAAATCGGGATGAGAGAAAATGAGCACCTCAGTTGAGTTCTCATCAATAGCAATTGAATAAACCCCGTTTGCATCAGACACAGTTGAAGCAATTGCTCCTTTCAGACGGACTGATACGTTTGAAATGGGTTTATTGTCGTTTTCAGAGGTAATAACCCCTTTTACAGTTCTGGTTTGAGCTAGCAATGAACCCGTAAAGGCTAAAAGCAAACTCAGTGTTAAAAGTTTTGTTCTCATGTTAATTTGGGTTTAGGTTAAAACTTTTCTTAAACTATTTATCAATGTCGTTGACTTAAGCTATAATGGCTTATAATTCATATAGTAGAGTTTCTTCGGACGTTTTTTCCTTTCGTTTTTTCTGCCCGGATATTGAATTCGCTTCCGGTGACTTCCTTGTAAAAGGAATCCAGCTCGCGCTGTAGAGAACTTTTTACACCTCTGCTTATAAACACAACTAGTTGCTTGAAGTTTAACTTCCTATCACGGGTGAATGCCCCTGGAAAGCCGTTGTTTGAACGGCAGTGATATTCTTCATCTTCAATTAGTTGAGTTATGTTTGTAATTGCATTCTCACGAAACGCATAGTTTTCATAGGCTTTCTCTGTGAGGCCTATATTATACCCCTAAAAATAATAAACTTCCTCTTAATCTCTACTATTTCAAAGAACTATTTTTATCTTTATTCCTTAAGTCAACGACATTGAACTATTTATAGTGATTTCAATAAATCGAATAAGCTTTCTCTTGGCATAAGCCCCATTTTTTTTCGCAAACGGTATCGTGCAATTTCAACGCTTTTTGGGGTAATGTTCATTAACGTTGCAATTTCCTTCGATGCAAAATTTAGCCGGATAAGCGTGGCTAGCTTTTTCTCATTTTCAGTTAAACTCGGAAACTTTTCGGTAAGGTTTAGCACGAAGTTCTTATGTATGGATTCAATCTGTTGGTAGAAATCATCAATTTCCTTTGTGAACGACATCCGCTGCTTAAGGAGAGTAATTAGCTCATTTAGTTTTTTATCTCGCAAATGGACTTTATCTGTACCAACAAGAACTGAAAGTTCGGTCGTTATTGTTTCTAAAAAAGTTCGTTGCTCGCTTATGTTCATTAGAATTGTATTGAGTTCTTGCCGTTTTAGTTCAAGCTTATTTGCGAGCAAAGTGTTTTGCATTTGTATTGCATTTAGTTCAAGCTCATTAAGCGACTTGGTTGATGCATACGATTGGTTTTGCTGTTGAAGCAGCTGGTTTTCTGCCCTAAGACGGAGTTTTTGTTGGCGGAAGAAAAGGTATATAAGTGTAACAATTACCGCAAAGGCAAGAGCAGTAATGCTAGGAATTACTAGATTTAAATTTCGGGCTTGGCTTTCAATTACTTCAGGTTTAAAGTTATCTCCAATTGTTTGTAATGCTGTTGATGTAACCTCAAGGTTAAAAATGTTTTGCACAAAAAATAACGCAAAGAATGTAAGTATACCAGCAAAAACTGGTGTTGAAATCCACCCAAAAGCAATTCCACCCAATAGTTTGAATTTAATTTCTCGGCCACCCTTAATGAGCCCTATACCCATTACAGCCCCAACAACAACTTGAGTGCTCGAAACTGGAACTAAAGGAAATGGTGGTAACCCAATTGAGATTAAGAAATTTGAAAATGATGTTGAAGAGAAAAGGAATAGTACAAGTGCTTGAGTCAGTACCACCACAAATGCTGCCTCAGGAGTTAATGCCAAGATGTTTTTTCCAACAGTTTGCATAACCCCTTGGCTGTATGTAAAAATCCCAACTGAGATAGCTATACCGCCTAATAGGAAAAGAATTTGAACCCCATCTATGGTAAATAATCCGAAGTTTATGCAGAGGTTAGGGGCTGAAGGGATGAATACCCCCATTACGTTTGCAATGTTATTTGCACCTAAGCTATACGCTCCAAATGCGCCTGCAACAATTAGCCCTATGCGAAGTAAGGAGTCAAGTTTTATTACATGAATACTGGATTTCCTTAATGAGTAACGTAGCAATGCGTACAATAATCCGCCAAATATAATACCAAGGATAGGTCCACTGACCCAAGTTGTGACAATTTTTGAGAGTACTGTAAGATCTGTTTGTCGTCCAGTAAACGCGGTCCAACCAATAATTGCACCAACAATTGCCTGGCTGGTTGAAACAGGCAAATTTGAACGAGTCATCAAAAAAACTGTGATTGCTGCACACAATGCAACGGTAAATGCTCCCGCTAATGCATCAACTGAACCCAGCTCGGTGAGCGTGTCAGCTGCGCCATGCCCTTGAAAAACTGCACCCAATACAACAAATACGCTGGCAATCCATGCAGCTTTTCTGAAGCTAACCATTTTTGAGCCTACTGCAGTTCCAAATATATTTGCAGCATCGTTGGCACCCAACGACCACCCTAAAAACAGACCACTTGATAGAAATATTAAAAACAGCATTTAGTTAGATTATATTGACCGGTTAATTGCCATTATCGATAGTAAGTCTGCTGCAGTTTGTGCTGCATCCGAGAGTGTTTCAATGTGTAACGTGAAATACCTCAGGTGAAATTTCTCGCTTAAACGAGCAATAGGAAGTTCTTGAAATACCTTTCTTTTAATGGCATCAGCCAGTTTGTCCGCTTCACTTTCATAAAGGTATACTCTGTGTAGCTTTTCTTTAATGTCTTCAGGACTTCTAAAATAAGCCCTTGCTGCAGGTACAACAGATTCTATTGCTGAGCATGATAACTCAGTTAGCTTTATGAGATCTTGATTTAGCGCTGGGGGGATAGTAGGTACTTCCACATCGAACTGAAAAAGGCTCTTTTTAGCCATATCAATAATGTTATCCAATTCTTCAAGAAGTCGTAAAATATCACCCCTTAACTGTGGCATTAACGATTGTGTGTAGAGTATGTTTTCAATTTTTCGACGAGTAATATCTGCCTCCGTTTCAAGGTTTGATAACGTTTTTAGGTTGTCTAGAAAACTTTCTCTATTCCCAAGTAAGTAGTTTTTTACCCCTTCTTTAAAAATAAGAGCGCCTTGGTCGATTGAGTTCAGAAAACCGTCAATGAGCTCAATGGATTTTTTTGCATGCTTAAATAGTATCATCTTATTGTTTATTTTGCAACACTTCAAATGTATTGCAATTGATAATGCAAAACAAGTATTTCTGTATGGTTGGATTTTGTAAAAAACAAACAATCAGTAGTGTTGTTGAAAATTATAAAAGCAACATAAACAATGAAATAAAACTCAACCTGTAGTGCGATTACTGTTTTATTTATAACAAAGTGCGGTTAAATGTAGAGTTAATGATATGTTGGCTAGTTATACTCTAGAAAGAATATTTTGGGTTAAATAGCTCTACTGTGTGGGGCGATATTAGTATGGAAAATACAGCCAATGTGTATAATATCAACCAGATACGGTGATAACAAAATGGCCAGATAGAAAAATCAATTGTGATGATTGGGAATAAGCATGACTTTATGCATGCAAACAGCAATATATTATGTTTGAAAGTAAAGAAATCCTAGGGCCTCCTAAAAAAAGCCTCAATATTTAGGTCGGATCCAGCATTGCCAAAATAGGAGAATTCCCAAAAAATAGCACTAAAGTCTCTCTTTATGTGGCCAGTTCCCGAAAAATCATCAAACGTATTTGTGCCTAATAGGGTTATAATGGTATCCTGAATGCTGGCATAGGTTTCAAGTTGATAACCCAGATTGTAAAAGTTGTAAAGTATGATTTGGGTAGAGTCACTACCGTGGTAATCAATGCTTACATTATATTGCCTGTAACCATGAACTGAGCTTTGCTCAAGACTTCTCCATGTTCCCAGAATAGAATCCTTTGGGTAATTCTTTTCCTTATCGCATGAAGCGGCAATAAGTATTAACGACAGGATTGCAAGGGTCAAAGTTCTAATTTTTGTTTTCACACCCGAATTTTTAGGAGGTCAAATTTCTGAGAGAAATAGGTTAAGTGCAGGATAGATTGAAGATTTATTCCTGCTATCATTATTTAATTTTTTACAGCCTAAATAGAACATGGGGAATGAATAGCAACTGCCATTCCATTCCCCATTATTCTGTGCTATTTTCTTAAGGCTTCATCAATTAGCTTATCGCTGGCAATGTTTGGGAGCGTTACTTTAAGGTTTGGGGTTCGCTCCATTTCGCGCTTTATGGCAAAAATGGCTTCTTTGTTGCGTGCCCAGCTGCGACGTGCAATACCGTTGTTTACATCCCAATGAAGCATGAGCTTCAAGCGCCTTTGTGCATCGTCCGAACCATCGAGGGTTAAACCAAAACCCCCGTTGATTACTTCGCCCCATCCAACGCCTCCACCGTTGTGAATTGATACCCAGGTTGCGCCACGGAACGAATCGCCAATTACATTGTGTATTGCCATATCAGCAGTAAATTGCGATCCATCGTAAATATTAGACGTTTCGCGGTAGGGTGAATCAGTTCCCGAAACATCATGGTGGTCTCTACCAAGCACAACTGGTGCGGTTATTTTACCCTGGTGAATAGCCTTGTTAAATGCTTCAGCAATTTTAATTCTTCCTTCAGCATCGGCGTATAGAATTCGGGCTTGCGATCCTACAACCAATTTATTTTGCCCAGCTTCTTTTATCCAGTGGATATTGTCTTCAACCTGGCCTTTTATTTCGTTAGGTGCTGTTTTAGCTATTTCCTCAAGCACTTGCTGTGCAATCTGGTCAGTAGTTTCTAGGTCTTTCGGATCCGACGAAGTGCACACCCAGCGGAATGGACCAAACCCATAATCGAAAAACATTGGACCCATGATATCCTGAACATAAGATGGATAGCGGAATCCGCCATCGGGCGTGAGGATATCAGCCCCAGCGCGGCTCGATTCGAGAAGGAATGCATTTCCGTAATCGAAAAAGTACATACCCCGTGTCGTTAGCGTATTTATCGCCTCTACTTGCCTGCGCAGGCTTTCGTAAACCTTTTCCTTAAATTTATCAGGGTCGCTTGCCATTAGGTTGTTCGATTCCTCAAGGGTTAGTCCAGCAGGATAGTAGCCACCTGCAAATGGGTTATGAAGCGATGTTTGATCGCTGCCCAGGTCAACGGCAATTTCATCCTTTGCTAAACGCTCCCACAGGTCAACAATATTGCCCTGATATGCAATGGAAACAACCTCTTTCTGTTTCATGGCTGTACGTAACCTTGGGATTAACTCATCGAGATTCTCATAAACCTCGTCAACCCAACCTTGGCTGAGGCGTACCTCAGTTGCTTTGGGGTTAATTTCGGCTATAAGGCTAACAACTCCAGAAATTACTCCAGCCTTGGGTTGTGCACCCGACATACCACCAAGGCCTGACGATACAAAGAGTTTCCCTCCCAAGTCAGTTTCTCCTGCTTTGAGCCTTTTGCGGCCAGCATTTAGAATGGTAATTGTTGTTCCGTGAACAATACCTTGTGGGCCAATGTACATAAACGAACCAGCCGTCATTTGC
>CALGIR010000262.1 GCA_937915475.1 uncultured Bacteroidales bacterium | reverse complement strand
CCACCGAGATCTACCCTCTTTCCCTACACGACGCTCTTCCGATCTGTTACAAAGAATGTCACTTCTCTTGTTTCTCGCTTTCTGCTTTGCTAATTATTTCTGCTGCTTCGTTACGCGAGTAAGCAATGTTCAGCACAGTATCGAGTTGAGAGATAGTGATTAAACGTTCAACGGCATCGGTTAGCCCAGTGAGCACAAAGGTGCCGCTGGCATTTTTGCACAACCTGTTAGCAACAAGAATAGCGCTCAATCCAGAGGAATCGCAATAGCGACATGCACTTAGATCAAGTACAATATTACGCTCGCCATTACCGGAAATAAGAACCAACTCAGACTTTAAACTGGGAGCGATGTTGGTGTCCAACTTTTCCTCTAGTACCTCAATTAATGAGTAATTATCAAGTTTACTAATCCTAAATTCCATTACTAATAGGTTTATGTGATCAAAAAGTTACTTTACTCTTTACCTTCGTCAGTGCTTTTCTTTTTACTTTTCTTTTGATTCTCTTCAAGTTCTGTTTTTAGTGCAGCTAACTCAGATATGTCCCCTAAGGTAGTCCTTTCTAAGTTATCTTTCAACTTTTTCACAGCTTTTTGTGTTGAAGAACCTTTACTTTTTTTCTCGGTGGTTACAGTTCCTTTTTTAGCATCTTCAAAAATTCTGCTGTGTGACAGAATGATACGTTTAGATGATTTGTTGAATTCAATCACCTTAAACTCCATTTTATCATCAACTTTAGCAACACTTGCATCTTCTTTAACTAAATGCTTAGGGGTAACAAAACCTTCAACACCATACGGAAGTGCAACTACAGCACCCTTATCAAAAATATCGATAATGGTTCCTTCGTGAACTGAGTCTGTGGTAAAAATGGTTTCAAATACATCCCAAGGATTCTCCTCTAGCTGTTTGTGACCAAGGCTTAAGCGGCGGTTTTCCTTGTCAATTTCAAGAACAACAACTTCTATATCGGTTCCAACGGTAGTGAACTCTGCAGGGTGTTTAATCTTTTTTGTCCAGCTAAGATCTGATATGTGGATTAGTCCATCAACACCTTCTTCTAGTTCAACAAAAACACCAAATGAGGTAAAGTTTCTAACTTTAGCTTGATGCTTAGAATTTAAAGGATACTTTTCTTCAATTTTCTCCCATGGGTCAGCCTTTAGCTGCTTCATGCCAAGCGACATTTTGCGCTCTTCTCTGTCGAGAGTAAGAATTTGGGCATCTACAACATCGCCCACTTTCAGAAACTCTTGAGCGCTGCGCAGATGTTGGCTCCATGACATTTCTGAAACGTGAATAAGCCCTTCAACACCAGGAGCAATTTCAACAAAGGCACCGTAATCGGCCATTACCACAACTTTCCCTTTAACCACGTTGCCAATACTCAGGTTTGTGTCTAAAGAATCCCATGGATGTGGGGTAAGTTGCTTGAGACCAAGAGCAATACGCTTTTTAGCATCGTCAAAGTCGAGGATGGCCACGTTGATTTTCTGGTCAAGCTCAACAATTTCCTCGGGGTGCGAAACCCTTCCCCAAGAAAGGTCAGTAATGTGGATAAGACCGTCTACACCGCCAAGGTCGATGAATACACCATAACTGGTAATATTCTTAACGGTACCTTCAAGTACTTGGCCTTTCTCCAGTTTAGCAATAATCTCTTTCTTTTGCTGCTCGAGTTCCTCTTCGATAAGGGCTTTATGCGAAACAACAACGTTTTTGTATTCTTGGTTAATTTTAACAACCTTGAATTCCATGGTTTTACCCACGTAAATATCGTAGTCGCGAATTGGCTTAACATCAATCTGAGAACCAGGTAGGAACGACTCAATGCCGAATACATCTACAATCATACCGCCTTTTGTACGGCACTTAATGTATCCTTTAATAACCTCATCCTTTTCAAGGGCTTGGTTAACTCTATCCCATGAACGAAGTGAGCGCGCTTTTTTGTGCGAGAGCACAAGTTGTCCACGCTTGTCTTCCTGACTTTCAACGTAAACTTCCACGGTATCGCCAACCTGTAATTCTGGATTGTAGCGGAACTCGTTTAGGCTAACAACCCCTTCAGATTTATAGCCAATGTTGATTACAACCTCGCGTTTGTTCATGGAGATAACAGTACCGTCAATAACTTCACCTTCGCCAATTGACGAAAGGGTTGCATCGTACAATGCTTCTAACTCCGAATGTTGATTGCTGGAATAGGTAGTTTCTTCAGCGAATGTGTCCCAGTCAAAATTATCTAGCCCTTTGGAGCTATCTGTACTTTTGGTTTCTTGTACCATTTCAGGCTTCTGCTCTTCGACTGTTTCAGCCGCCTGCGTTTTCACCTCTTCTTTTTGAGCTTCATTTGAAGCAGTTTCTTCTTGATTAATCATTAAATTCACTTAAAATTAATATGTTAGACAATATTGATAGAAAAATAGATTGCAAAAATACATAACTTTATCATTTATAGGAAACAAAGACAAATATTTTGGTAAAAAAGAATTAAACGAAATTCTCAAATTCTTTAATAATCATGCTTTTAGCGTTTTTATGGAGGATTATTGTTTTTGTAAATTTTATAAGTAATAGAGTTTAACTCAATAATACTTATATAAAATCTTTTGTTTTTGAACTTCAGAGAATATCTTTGAAGTTTATTTTAGAATAGTAATAAGGAAAATGACAGTGTAAATTCGTTAATCCTCTTTTAAATGAAAATTTCAATTGCAGGAACAGGATATGTAGGTTTGGTTACAGGTGTATGTTTTGCAGAAACAGGTTTTAATGTTATCTATGTAGATACAAATATCGGTAAGATAGAAAAAACTAAACATGACATAATTCCTATATAGGGTTTGGTCTCTATACTCGGTTGCAAAAAAAATATGGAGAATGGAAAACTCCACTTTACAATCAATTATTTTATAGTAATAGTATGATGAAACGAATACTTGTAACAGGTGGAGCAGGCTTTGTTGGGTCGCATTTGTGCGAACGTTTGCTAAATGATGGGAATGAAGTGATATGCCTCGATAATTTTTTTACAGGCAGTAAAACCAATATTGTTCATCTCCTAAGCAATCCTTATTTTGAGTTGGTACGTCACGATATTACCATGCCTTATTATATAGAGGTTGACCAAATCTATAATTTAGCATGTCCGGCATCCCCAATTCATTATCAGTATAATGCCATTAAAACTTTGAAAACATCGGTGATGGGTGCCATAAATATGCTAGGCCTTGCCAAGCGTGTAAAGGCAAAGATACTCCAAGCTTCAACCAGTGAAGTTTATGGTGATCCTGAGGTACACCCACAGCCCGAATCGTACTGGGGAAATGTAAACCCTATTGGACCTAGGGCATGCTACGATGAAGGAAAGCGTTGTGCCGAAACCCTGTTTATGAGTTATAATCAGCAGAATCGGGTTAAGGTGAAAATTGCACGAATTTTCAATACCTATGGTCCACGTATGAGTTTCGATGATGGGAGAGTAGTTTCAAACTTTATTGTTCAAGCACTCAAAGGTGAGGATATTACCATTTATGGTGATGGTAAGCAAACCCGGAGTTTTATGTATGTTGATGATTTAGTGGAAGCATTTGTGCGACTAATGAATACCGATGATTCGGTTACTGGTCCTGTTAACCTAGGTAACCCTGTGGAGTTTTCGATGCTTCAGTTGGCTAGTCTTATTCTTGAGCAGACTGGGAGCCAATCTAGAATTGCCTATTTCGATTTACCTCAGGACGATCCGATTCAACGTAAGCCCGATATATCGCTTGCAAATAAATTGCTCGATGGGTGGCAGCCAAATGTTCCTCTGAAACAGGGAATTGTTTCGACAATAGAGTTTTTTAAGCAGAATTTGAATGAAGCATTAAAATAGAGTTCTATGAAAGGAATAATACTTGCAGGTGGTGCGGGTACCCGACTTTATCCAATCACCAAAAGCATATCGAAGCAGATAATTCCCGTTTTCGATAAGCCGATGATATACTATCCGCTTTCGGTGCTTATGTTGGCAAAGATTAAGGATATACTCATTATTTCAACCCCAGTGGACTTGCCTTTATACAGGGATCTTTTTGGCGATGGATCACAGTTGGGCTTAAGAATTGAGTATGCGGAGCAACCCTCGCCCGATGGTCTTGCTCAGGCTTTTATTATTGGCGATGAATTTATTGGTAATGATTCGGTTTGCCTTGTTTTGGGCGATAACATTTTCTATGGACATGGTTTTGGCGGTATTCTTCAGGAGTGCTCAACGTTAGAGGATGGAGCCATAGTTTTTGGTTACTACGTAAAAGATCCTGAACGCTATGGTGTTGTTGAGTTTGATAACCAGAAGAATGTGTTAAGTCTAGAGGAAAAACCCGACCATCCAAAGTCGAACTTTGCGGTTACAGGTCTCTATTTTTATAGTAATGATGTAGTTCAAAAAGCAAAGGGATTAAAGCCATCTGCAAGAGGTGAACTGGAGATAACAGATTTGAATAGGCTCTTTTTGGAAGAGAATCGTTTGCAGGTTAAACTTATGGGAAGAGGAATGGCTTGGCTCGATACTGGAACGCATGAGAGCCTTTTACAAGCTTCAGTATTTATTCAAACTATTGAAGAGCGGCAGGGGCTAAAGATAGCTTGTATTGAGGAAATTGCTTACAACAACGGGTTTATCACAAAGCAACAGCTGCTTGAACTTGCTCAACCCCTTTCGAAAAATCAGTATGGCGAATACCTTATCCGAATTGCAAACGAAGATCAACAGTTAATATGAAGTTAATTAACACTCCCTTTGAAGGCATGTATATTATACAACCAAGGGTCTTTAGCGATTCCAGAGGTTATTTTTTCGAATCGTATAGCACAGCAAAATTTAAAGAGTTAGGTTTAGATATTGATTTTGTGCAGGATAATGAATCGTTTTCAGAATATGGAGTAATTAGGGGATTACATTATCAGTTAGCACCATATGCACAGGCAAAATTGGTAAGAGCAGTTAAAGGTTCTATTCTCGATGTAGGGGTTGATGTTAGAAAAAATTCACCTACATATGGTAAGCACTTTGCCTATGAGCTAAACGATGTAACTAAAGAGATGCTGCTTATTCCGAGGGGGTTTGCACATGGTTTTTCAGTTCTTAGCGAAATAGCTATAGTAAATTATAAGTGCGATAATCTATACAAGAACTCAGCTGAACGAGGAGTTAGCTTTAACGATTTAACCTTAGCGATAGACTGGAAAGTTGATCCAGCTAAAGTAAAAGTATCAGAAAAGGATGTTGTTTTACCAGTTTTGGCTGAAATTGATGTAAATTTTGAGTATGGTGAGAAATATTAGTCCAGATATGATAAACATTTTGGTGATAGGTGCAAATGGACAGCTTGGTTCTGAGCTAAAGGCAATCTCTGCCCAATTCAACGATCTGCATTTTACCTTTGTTGATATTGACGAACTTGATATCTCTAAGCAGGATGAGGTGGCTGAATTTATAGGTAGGCTAAAGCCAAAGTTTATAGTTAACGCAGCAGCCTATACCGCTGTTGATAATGCCGAAGTAGAGCACGAAATGGCCTATAGGGTTAATGCCGAAGCGGTTAATTATATTGTAAAGGCTGCCAGTGCCGTTAATGCAAAGTTAATTCATATCTCAACCGACTATGTGTTCAATGGCATGTCGTACAAACCTTATGCTGAGGATGATGAAACTTCGTCCAATTCAATTTATGGAAGTTCAAAATTGAAAGGAGAGGAGTATGCCATATCATCGGGCATAGGAATGGTGATTAGAACAGCTTGGCTTTACTCTGCTTATGGAAAGAATTTTATGAAAACAATACTTACAAAGAGCAATGATGGTAGCCTAAAAGTTGTTTTCGATCAGATTGGATCGCCAACTTGGGCGCACGATTTAGCATTGGCCATAGTTCACATAATTAAGTACTCAAACGAGGTCTTTCACAACGAAATTTTTCACTACTCAAACGAGGGGGTTTGCAGTTGGTACGATTTTGCCAAGGCAATACTCAGTATAAAGGGAAGAGAATGCGAGGTTGCTCCTGTGCTAAGTAGTGAGTTTGTGACCAAGGCCAAACGACCTCATTATAGCGTGCTTAATAAGCAAAAGATAAAGAAAACCTTTGGGCTTATAATTCCTTACTGGAGAGATAGTCTAGGGGAATGCTTAAGTTCAGCATTATTAGATAAATACTAAAACAGATAGCCATGAGTACACCACAAGTTGATCCTAAAATATTAGCAAAGGCTAATGAATGGCTTAAGCCAGAGTATGATAAGGAAACCCGAAAAGAGGTAAAGGATTTAATTAAGAATAATTCTAAGGGAGTTATCGATGCTTTCTACAAGGATTTGGAGTTTGGTACGGGTGGTTTAAGGGGCATAATGGGTCCAGGAACTAACAGGATAAATAGATATACTATAGGAAGTGCCACTCAGGGGCTGGCAAATTATCTTTTAAAAGAATTCAAAAATCTTCCAGAAATTAGGGTTGCAATTGCATTCGACTCGCGGAACAACAGCATGAAGTTTGCCGAAATTGCTGCCCATATCTTTAGTGCCAATGGTATTTTTGTTTACCTTTTTGAGGCCTTAAGGCCAA
This sequence comes from uncultured Bacteroidales bacterium, assembly GCA_937915475.1. Lineage (GTDB taxonomy): Bacteria > Bacteroidota > Bacteroidia > Bacteroidales > Tenuifilaceae > Perlabentimonas. The sequence continues at coordinate 14,377 of CALGIR010000262.1, read as the reverse complement.
CTCCACAGCTTAGCTTCGCCATAAGAACGTTTAAGTGCCAAAGTGGGATTGTAATTACGGCATCGCATAACCCTAAAGAGTACAATGGCTATAAGGTTTATTGGGATGATGGTGCTCAGATTGTTCCGCCCCACGATAATAATATTATTCAGGAGGTAAAAAAGATTTCATCCGTAAGCGAAGTCAAATTTGTTGGAAATAAGAATTTGATTAAAGTTATTGGTTCAGAAATAGACGAGATATACTTAAATACACTGGCATCATTGTCATTATCTCCCGAAATAAATAGAAAACACAAGGATTTAAAGATAGTTTATACTCCAATACATGGAGCAGGGGTTAAATTGGTACCAAAAGCTTTGCGTAAGTTCGGATTTGAAAGGGTTCACACCGTTCCGAAGCAAAATATTGTTGATGGTAATTTTCCTACTGTAAAATCACCTAACCCAGAGGATCCCGCTGCCCTTAAATTAGCTCTTGCTAAGGCAAAGAAGATTGATGCTGATATAGTTATGGCAACCGATCCCGATGGCGACAGGGTAGGGATAGGCGTTAAGGATTTAGAGGGAAACTTCACGCTTCTTAATGGGAATCAAGCGGCATCGCTGTTGATTTATTACGTTTTAACCAAGTGGAAAGAGAAAGGTAAGCTGAAAGGTAGCGAGTATATTGTTAAAACGATTGTTACCTCCGATTTGCTTGCAGATATTGCCAAAGCACACGGTGTTGAATGTTTTGAGGTATTAACTGGTTTTAAGTATATAGCAGAGGTAATAAGGGAATTAGAGGGACAGAAAACCTTTATTGCTGGGGGCGAAGAGAGCTATGGTTATTTGGTTGGTACATTTGCTAGGGACAAGGATGCAATTTTATCCTGCGCAATGTTCTCGGAGATTTCGGCTTGGGCTAAGGAGCAGGGCAAGACTCTTTACCAATTACTTGTTGAAATATATGTGCGTTTTGGATTTTATAAAGAAGACCTTATCTCAATTACCAAAAAAGGGAAAGAGGGTGCCGATGCCATTAAGGCAATGATGGTTGGCTTTCAGAATAATCCTCCAAAGTCTTTAGGCGGTTCAAGGGTTATGCTGGTACACGATTATTCGCATCAGCAGACCAAAAATCTTATAGATGGTAAAATATCACCAATAAAGTTACCTAAGTCTAATGTTATTCAGCTAATTACTGAGGATGGCACCCGAGTATCGGTGAGACCCTCGGGAACTGAGCCCAAGATAAAATTCTATTTTGGGGTTAAGGGACAACTAAAAAAGGCATCAGATTTTGATTCTATCAATAAGCAGTTTGACGATAAAATTGAGGAAATAATCAAAGAGATGGGCCTTTAAGAGGTTTTTATTGCATTGAGGTAAGTCATAGAGCTAAAATGTAACTTGTTTGTAATTAATAATATAAACTTTTGTACGGATGAAAAGTTACCGCAAAGAGCTTTGGTTTGATATAAAAAAGAGGAGGGAATTTATCAATATAACCCCTGATGTTGAGCAGTGCTTGCTTGAAAGTGGAGTGAAAGAGGGATTGGTACTGGTAAATGCAATGCACATTACTGCCAGTGTTTTTATAAACGATGATGAATCGGGGCTTCATCACGATTTTGAGGTGTGGCTTGAGAAGCTAGCCCCCGAAAAGCCCTACTCGCAATACAAGCACAACACTTATGAGGATAATGCCGATGGGCATTTAAAGCGTTCCATAATGGGCCGCGAGGTGGTTGTAGCAATTACTGAGGGGAAACTTGACTTTGGCCCTTGGGAGCAAATATTTTATGGTGAGTTCGATGGAAAGAGAAGGAAGCGGGTACTGGTTAAGATTATTGGAAATTAAGTAGTTCTTAAAATCTGCTTACCAAAGAATGAGATAAAGTTTGCATATAGCTGTTCAGCAATCGTGCTTACGCTCTGTTTACGAAGATTTGAACCCTCGTTATAAATGGTTTCGATGCTGATGTCTGAATCGTCTGTCTCAAAAAATAATCTATCGAGAGGAAGTTTGCCTAAGGTTGCTCTAATTTTAGAGTTGCTTCTTAGCAAAGTAACCCCAACAGAAAGATAGAAACCCGCGTTAATAAGTTGCTCGCCTAATTGTAAACTCCCATTAAACCCATGAATTGCCCATGGGATTTGGTCTGAGAATGATTTTCTTACCTCAAGTAGTTCATCCCAAGCCCTAACACAGTGAATAACAATTGGTTTTTGCATTTTATAAGCCAAGAATACTTGTTGGACAAGATTTTCTCTTTGAATTTCCATACTGGCCCCTCGAAGTTTATCTAGCCCAACCTCACCCAGTCCAATTACTGAGTCCAACTCCATATACCTTTGGATTTTCCCAATAAAAGCTTGCAGGTTTAACCTATTGCTTTCCCATGGATGTAACCCAATGGTGTAAAAGCCATGGGGTTCTGGTTGGTTTACTTGCTCCAAGTCAAGGTTTTTAACGGCTATAATTTTGCTGTTATTGCTGGTTGCTGAATGGGTATGAAAATCGACTAATAGCATTTGATTTAAGATTTTCAAGACTTCATCATTGGAACAAATCCTTTTCCCTGTACCCAAAATTTGCCCATTTTATCGGCGGTAAGGCAAGAGTGGGGTGGAAGCACTGCAATTAAATCCCCTTCTTTTAGAGACTTAATTGCTTTGCAATTTTTGGTTCTCACCACTCCATGCTCTTGCGATATTGATTCGAGATACATCCCCTCAATGGGCTTTGCCCAAGTATAATCGGGGTTAAGCTTGCAAACTGCACCAAATGACCTATTGCCATCATTATCGGTATAGAAATCTTTTGTTAGGTGAACCGCACCTCCCCAAATAATTGCCCGAGAGCGTTCGGGGTAAACCGCAACCACAGGGCAAACCAAGGCTATTGCAATATTTCTTGTAGAGCAAATTCCGTTTGAGGCCTGTTGCATATCGAAAAAAGTATAGTTACCGGGTCGTAACTCATCAATTCCATCAAACTGCTCACAGGTCCAACTTGTTGGAGTATCCCCATAGGATATTTTAAGGCTAGGGAATTGTTTTATGTAGCTGTTTTTTAGCTGATTGAGTTTGCTTGTGACCTCAGTGTTAATCTGTGCAATTTTGTTTAGGTGATTATTGTACGAATGACCAGCATGGCTTAAAAAGCCACGAAAATTGGTGTTTGGGTTTGATAAGATTACTTCGATAGTTTTATCAATTGTCCCAAAATCTTCCACTTGCAGCCCTGACCTGTATTGCCCCGCATCAATCTCAATATAAACATCAACTCTGTTTTTCATGCTTTTACTGAGGAGCTTAGCGTTACCAAGCGATGAAACTAAAACCTGAAGATTAATGCTTTTGGCTAGTGCATTTACCTCATCCGCTTGTTGATCGACATAAGGAAATGCAACGGTTATGTCGTTCCAGCCATCCGATGCAAAGTATTGAGCCATGGGGACTGACGAAACGGCTATTTTTCCTATTCCATTATCTCTAAACCATCTACCAACCTCAATGCTTTGGTGTGTTTTAAAATGGGGGCGGAGCCCTATCCCAAGTTTAAGCGCTTTAGCCGACATGAATTCAATATTTGCTCTGCAAGTCGTCTCATTTAAAAGTAATGTGGGTTTAGAAAATATATCCATTTTATAATTAACAGTTTAGAGGTTATAAGTTAATCGAAAGCCCATCGTATGCAAGGAAAACATTCTCTGGCAATTCTTTTTGAACATCTTTATATAGCCCCATTTGGTGGCTTATGTGCGTAATGAATGCTTTACGGGGGCTTAGCTCAGAAATTAGCTTAAGTGCTTCGGGTAGTGAGAAATGCGAGATATGTTTCTGTTTTCTTAGGGCATTAATAACAAGATACTGAGTGCCAACCATTTTCTCCTTTTCTTCATCGGGTATAAAGTTGGCATCGGTTAAGTAGGTCAGATTATCAATCCTAAAGCCATATACGGGCATTTTAAAATGGAATGCCCTAATGGGGATAATCTTTAGATCATTTATTGAAAAGGGTAGTCCATTAATGCTATGAAACGTAACTTCTGGTGTCCCGGGGTATTTGTTTTTAGCAAATATGTAAGGAAATTCGGTTTGCAGAGCCTTCTGAACACGTTCCTCTGCCCATATGTCCATTGGCCGCTTATTAACAAAATTAAAGGCTCTAACATCATCAATACCCGCAATATGGTCGCGATGTTCGTGGGTTAAAAGAATTGAATCGAGGTTTTTAACTTTGGCGCTCAGCATTTGCTGCCTAAAGTCGGGACCAGCATCAACAAGTATAGAGGTTTTATTATGCTCAATAAGCACGGACGTCCTAAGCCGTTTGTCGTGTATATCGTTCGACAGGCAAACTGGGCAGTTACAAGCAATAACAGGTACGCCCTGTGAGGTTCCGGTTCCAAGAAAAGTAAGTTTCACTTTAAAATGTTGATGTAGTTTTAGTTAAACTATGGCTTGCTACTACTGGTTTTCAAAGATAGAAAAATAAGGTACATTAACACTACAACTGCTAGGATTGCTGATGGTATTGCAGCCTCTTTACCAAAAAGTGTAAGTGCCGTAAATACAGAGAAGCCCGAGCTTTTTATGGTAGAGAGCATTTGCTGTGTGATGGTTAGTTCGGGTGATATTTTTAAGCGTTTAGCAACTCTGCTGTAAACAAAGCCTAATCCAAAAGTACCAATAACAATGGTAATTACCACTGGCAAAAGAACTTTAGGATTGGTAAAAAAAGCTTCGCGATTAACGCCCACAGCAACAAAAATGAGTAGTGCAAATCCCCAGTCAACAACTTTCCCTCTAATTTTTTGTACAAATGGGAAAATGGCTTTTATCCTTAAGATTTGGGCAAGTAGTAATGGGATTAACACAAGTTGTACCATGGTTATAAATAGGTTGTATGGTTTTATACCCTCGTTTTGTGCCAAAACACCAACAAGTAACGGTGCAACAACAATGGATGCCGCAAAAGCCCCTGTTAGGGCTATAATAGCATAATCGACCTTCCCTTTAAGTATATATGAAAAAGGGATAATTGCAACACCAGGTGGGGCTGCAACAATTACTACAAAACCGTAAAAAAGTTTTTTGCTGGGCATTAACCACCAAGCAATGGGCAATAAAACCGCTCCAAATACTAGGTAGTTTAAAACAAAACCCATCATTAGTGTTTTGCCAATCTTTTTTGGATTGTTAAGCAGGAGTAAATTTAGGCCGGTCATTGAGAAAGTCATTGTTATGCCCAGTATGTAAATGTTGTAATCCTTAATAAGCGGAGCATAATCGCCAAAGATAAGTCCTGCAATTACCGCCAAAACAAGTATTGCGTTCCGATTAAGGAGGATATTCTTAATTGATTTCATTGAACTTTAAATTATTTTTTCAAATATAGCACTTAACTTTTTTATCTTTAGCAAAAAAATGACTGGTACACTTTACCTCATTCCCACCACGCTAGGGAGCGATAAATGGCAAGATGTTATTCCCCTGTACGTTTCGCAAATTACTCGGGATACGAGACACTTTGTGGTTGAAGATGTAAGAACTGCAAGACGGTATTTATCGCGCTTAGAAATGCCTGTTCCCATTAGCGACCTTCATTTTGAACTGTTGAATGAACACACAATGCAGCAGGATGTTCACAAATTGCTATTGCCATTGCTGGATGGGTTATCGGTTGGTTTGATGTCTGAAGCTGGGGTTCCCGCTGTTGCCGACCCAGGCGCATTGTTAGTTGCGCTTGCTCATAAGAATGGAGTTCAGGTTGTTCCGCTAGTTGGGCCAAGCAGTATAGTGATGGCTCTTATGGCAAGTGGATTTAATGGGCAAAACTTTGCTTTTGTGGGCTATCTGCCTATTAAAACCAAAGAGCGTGAACGCCGAATAGCTCAACTTGAGCAGCGCTCACGGGAAGAGAACCAGACGCAGCTATTTATTGAGACTCCTTATCGGAATAATCATCTTTTAAGTAGTTTATTGTCTACGCTTAAACCCGAAACATTACTCCATATTTCATGTGATTTAACTCTCCCGACCGAACTTGTTCTTACTCAGAGTGTAAAGGAATGGAAAAAGAATATGCCCGATCTGCATAAGCGACCGAGCATTTTTGGAATATATGTATCATAGTAAGCAATAACTAATTGTTTTGATGATTATCACTCTACACTTTCACCTTCATCTTCAAGAGAAGTTTTTGTTAGAATCTTTAAATCAAAGATTAATGGAGTGTAAGGATTTATTACTGATGAACCGTTTTTGCCATAAGCAAATTCACTAGGGATGATAATTTTTGCATCAGTTGAGGTTTGTAGGTTTTTCAAGGCTAATGAGAAGCCTTTAATATGGGTTGATGAACCATCAGTATCACTAGTGTCAACTGTAACGCTAATAGGGGTATAGTCTCTGTTTGAATCGTAAATATCATTCTCTTTGGCAATCTTAATTACATTGGTGTCGAAAACCCAATCATCAAAAAAGGTTCCAGTATAGTACAGTTTAACTACATCTTCATGTCCAATGCTGTCTGGTAATTCTATCTCAAACCCATCACTTAGAGTACTTTCGAGGATATATATTCCATCAACCAAAGCGTCTTCAATGACTAAATCAGGATAGTTCTCGCTGATATATTCTTCAATTAACTGCTGCTCGTATTCTTCAGGTTTAGCAACTACTTTGTTAAGTTTAATATCAAAAATAACCGAAGTATAGGGTAATAAACCTTGATGGCGCGTATTACCATACGCTAACTTTGATGGCATAATAAGCTTTGCAACTCCTCCCTCTTTTAGGTGCGAAAAGCCTTCCTCTAATCCCTTAATGATAGTTGGTACCGAAAGGTTATACTGGATATATTTAGCGGAATAGTGAATCTGTGGGGAGTAAATATCGTAAAGTTTTGCAGTGGCTTTATTGGTTGTTTCGAAAACGTAGTCGTCCAAGTTTTGACCCGTGTATTCGAAAAGCAAAAAATCACTATTACTAGGTGTTGCCCCAGTACCTTCTTGAACAATGATGACGTACAAACCCGACTCGGTAGGTCTAGCATCAGGATAATGAATGCTCATATAAGCTTGCAATCTTAAGAGTTCATCAGATTCTCTCTCATCAACTTCTTCTTCACATGAACAAAAAGCAACAGCACCAAAAACGGCTAAAAGTAAAAAAAGGAATTTTCTCTTCATCTTGTTAATTATTTTGTCTTAATACTATCGAGCATTATTTGGAATAGCATGGGTTCATAGGGGGCAATGCTATCGTTACCTTGTTTACCAAATGCAAGGCATGATGGCAAAACTAACTGAGCCCTTTCGCCTTCTGATAACCTAAGGAATCCATGTAAAAGACCTTCTAAAAGGTCGTTTTCATTTAGTGCTACTTTTTGCGACTCAGTAGGTAGAATAATTGCATTACTATCGTGTAGCGATTGACCTTTGAACTTTACGTATAGGGTATCTCCTAACGTGAAATTTGAATCGTTGTTGGTATGTTCAAGAACGTTTATCCAAAAACCTACAGAATCTAAAGTATAACCCTGCAAGTTGGCCACAAAGTTATTGATAAAATTTTGCTCTTGGATAATTTGCTGGTTTTTAACGTAAATTATGAAGATATCGTAAACCAAGGGCGACCAAGGAGGAATTGACCCAACAAAGTTCTCTTGAAAACCCAGTTCACTGGGAAAAAGGACTATGCCTCTTTCATTATCACGGCATAGCATTAGACCTCTGTTTAACCCTTCTATAAAGTTTGACGATCCTGCTATGGTTTCAACTGGTGCAAATTCTCGTACGGAAGTATCAAGATTATATTTTTTGGCTAATTCAAGTATATTGGTGTCAAATACATCTCCGTTTAGTGTGTATCCAATGTACCAAAATGCAATGGAGTCATTTGGTGCAATTCTATTTCCAAAGCCCTTTGTTTGAATGGCGTAGTAAATGCCATTTTGTTTGCTATAGGCAAGGTTATTTCTTTTTAGAAAATTTTCAATTTTCGACTCGTCAGAGATTCTTCTATCATCATCTATTGAGCCCTCACAGCCGGATAGAACAAACGCAGCAAATAAAATGAGTAGAAGACACCTGTTAATCATTTGTTCTTTGGTTTTACCTCAATAACTTCAACCTCAAATATTACAGGTGTAAAAGCCGGCACAATTCCGGTGGAACTACCACCTTGGCCAAAGGCCAAATGAGATGGAATAATGAAGATTGCTCTCTCTTGTGGGTACATCATTCCTATAGCTTCTTCTAAGCCAGGGATTACCTGCCATTTTTGCCCATAAACAAACTGAAATGCCTCGTTCCTCTTTTGGGTAGAATCGAAGTATTTTCCGTTAAAAAACCTTCCTTCAAAATGAATGGCAATGGTATCGCCAACCTGTATTTTATTGCCAGTACCAGGTTCAATGGGGATGTAGAAAATTCCAGATGCAGTTTGCTCAAAATCATTGGTTTGCTCATCGATATACTGCTTCAGGAGTATTTTTTCATATTCGCCAAAATCTTCAATCCAGTGCAAAAATGTTTCCTTCTCGCGTTGATAGGCTTTTTCGCTCATTATGCCAAGCATTTTTATATCAACCCTAAGAAAATCGTCGGTTTTAAAGAATCTAGGTATTGTGGTCTCAATGGTTTTAGTGAAAAAATCGGTGGAGGAGAGATAGAAAGTGGCGCTATCACCTGATGCAAGCATGGCAAAGCATTCGTCAATTGAACCCGCAAATTGGGGTTCTGTAATTTGGAAAGTTCTTACACCTTGAAAAAAGACAGAGTCGTATGGCGTACGGTAGGAAACAAGAACGTTTACAAAGTCGGTAGGCTTTGCTTTTTTGTCGGTTTCTCCAATGGTTATTAACTTGTAGTGAATATTCGATTTTGTAACGCTAAAATCGGGGAAGATTTTAGATTTATTACTACAACTATTAACTAAAACTATAGTTGCTAAAAGGGTTATTACTCTAAGGTGTTTCATGTGGTAACCTCTTTTAAGTTTATCGTTATTTTGGGTAAAGTTAATTAAATTAGCCTAATTTTTTATTATGGTCAGCAATTCGATATCAAAAACTAGAATTGCTAATGGTGGAATTTTATCATTATCCCCAATTAGCCCATGACCAAGGTGAGGAGGGAGGATGAATTTCCCCTTTTGCCCCTCTTTCATGAGCAGAACTGCCATCTCCAATCCGGACTCAACTCCACCTTGACCAACTAAAAACTCTTTGGGCAGTCCCTTTTTGGTGTTATAACACTCGGTGCCATCAAGTAGGGATACTTTATAGTTTAATATTACAATATTATTCGTTTCTACATGTTCGCCAGTTGGCTCTCCCCAAACCAAGTAGAACAATCCTGCTTTGTTCTCTTGCATTCCTTCAAGTTGCTGTTTTTCAATATAGGCTTCTATCTGCTCCTTATCTTTCACAACTAGCAGTCTATTTACATGCTCAAGTTGCTTTTTGGTTTCGGTTGGATTTAGTCTTTTTGTGTTTCCATTACCTCTTTGTTTGCACCCAACTAAAAGCAAAACAGCAATTAATATTAAGATGATATTTTTTCTCATACTAATTATTTAGCTGTTCTGAGTGCTCTTCGATAATCTTAATGAAATCATCCTCAGTTTCAGTAAGGGTAGTAAGCGATTTTCCTCCCGCAGCATTTTTGTGTCCGCCACCATTGAAATATCTCTCGCTAATTAAATTGACAGGGAAATTACCTCTTGAACGTAACGATACTTTTACCTGATTAGTATTCTCAATAAAAAGCGCTGAAAACACAATGTTATCTATTGACAAAGGGTAATTTACAAGTCCTTCGGTATCGCCAATTTTATAGCTAAATTGCTCTAACTCTTTTTTTGTAAGAGATATAAAGGCTGCTCTGTGCTTTGGGAAAACTCTCATCTTTTTGGCAAGTGCATGGCCTAGAAGTCTCATTCTCTCCTCGGAGAAGGTATTGTAAGTGTTTTGCTGAGCTTTTTCAATATCAATTCCCATTTTCACCAGTTGGGCAACAACTTCAAAGGTTCTTGGATTAGAGCATCCATAGCTAAATGAGCCTGTATCGGTCATTATTCCAGTATAAATACATATTGCAGCATCTGGGCTAATAAGTTCGTACCCTTTAAGCGCAAGAGCAAATTCAAAAACTAACTCAGCGGTAGAGCTAACGTTAGTATCCGATATATAGTGGGCAAAAACATTATCAGGCTTAGGATGATGGTCAATAAGGATTTTTGTTCCTTTTGCCTTATCAAAATCGTCACTCATGTTTTCAAGTCTTGCAGAACCATTATAGTCAAGCGAAAAGATAATGTCAGCTTCAGCCAGCAACCTTTTTGCTTCTTCTTTTTGCTTAGAATGTTTTATTATTTTGTCTGCTCCGGGTAACCAGTTAAGAAAACTGGGAACTTCGTTGGGGAGAATCATTTCTGCGTTAAGTCTCATCCTCTTTAGGATGAAGCATAATCCCAGAACTGACCCAATTGCATCACCATCGGGGTTATGGTGTGATGTGATGACAATATTTTTTGTGGGGATTAGTATCTGTTTGATTTTCTGAATCTCTAATGGAAAAAACTCGCTCATAAGTCACATTGTTTTAGCAAAACCCAAAGTTAATATAAAAAACACGGCAGCTATTAAAAAATCTTCCTAAATTTAAGGGGTATAAATATGAGTATAATTATGGTAAATAATAGAACTTTTTCGCTTATTAAGCCTAGTGCAGTTAAAAACGACTACCATGGCGAAATTATCTACTTGATAACCAAGGCTGGTTTTAAACTTAAGGCAATTAGGATGGTAAAACTGAGTGTTGAGGATGCAAGTCAGTTTTATGCTATGCATAAGGGGAAGGAGTTTTTCGATGAGCTTATACGCTTTATTAGCTCTGGGCCAATTTTTGCGCTGGTGCTTGAGAAGGAGAATGCTGTTGAAGATTTCCGGAAGTTAATTGGTGCCACCAATCCCGCAAAAGCCGATCCTGGTACCATAAGACAGCAATTTGGCGAGAGCATTACCAAAAATGCAGTTCATGGTGCCGATAGCCCTGAGAATGCACAAAAGGAGTGGTCTTTTTTCTTTTCTGAGAGAGAAATCCTTCGCTAACAGGAACCTTTGCTCAAGTTTTTATCTCAGAACAATACCCTTGATGCGATTGGAACCCAAATGTTTGTTTAATGCTTCAGTAATTTTTGAACGCTGCATTAATAACTCTTGACGTAGGGTTGGTGATTTTAGTTGAACTATTAGCTTACCGTTTTTAAAGTATACGTCATTTGTGAGTTTGGTAATATTCGGGCCCATAACTGCTGACCAAGAGCTAATTATTACAGCTTCATTTATTTTATCTTTGTGTTTGTACTGGTCTAAAAATTCCTTGATGGCTTCGCCTAAACTAAGTGTATTCGATTTTCTGACCATATCTGATTATTTTTGAGCTGTTTCTTCAATCTGCCCTTGCTTAATGGTAAATAGTTTATAGTTGGTGTTTATTTTTTCTAAAATAACATCAAGTCTAGTTTTGTTTGTATCGGTTATAAATATTTGTCCAAACTCATCATTTGCCACCAGCCTAATAAATTGCTCCACACGGTTCATGTCTAGTTTGTCAAAAATATCATCCAGTAAAAGGATGGGCTTAAGGCCAGATAACTTCTGGATAAAGCTAAATTGTGCAAGTTTTAGCGCAACGAGATAGGTTTTTTGTTGCCCTTGTGACCCTTCTTTTTTTATTGGGTGACCGTTAAGAGTGAGTATAAGGTCGTCTCTGTGTATTCCCTTACTGGTGTATTGTAGCATTCTATCTTTTGGCATACTTTCCTTTAGCAACAACTTTAAGTCATTTTCCTGTAGATCGGATTGGTAAATAAGCTCAACCTCTTCGGCACCTTTTGATATTGTATTGTAGTAATGCTGAAAAATAGGTGAGAGTTTTTTGGCAAACTCTAGCCTTTGGGTAAAAATTGGTCCAGCAAGGTCTCCAAGCTGGTCGTCTATTACCTCAAAAAGGTCAGGATTATAATTTTCACCTTTTGACAGGCTTTTTAGAAGCCTGTTCCTATTAGCAATAAGCTTGTTGTATCGAATAATGCTCTCGAGGTACGGATTATTGTACTGGGAGATAACCCCATTAATATATTTTCTGCGTTCTTCGCTGCCATCAAGAATTAGTGATGAGTCTGTAGGTGCTATTATAACAACGGGTAAATGCCCAATATGCTCGGCTAAACGCCGATAGTCTTTGCCGTTGCGCCTAAAAGTTTTTCCTGTTCCTTTTTTTACGGCGCAGTAAATATTTTCTAACTTTTCATTACGATTGTATGAACCCTGAATAACAAAAAACTCTTTATTATGCATAATATTTTGATAGTCGATGGAGTTGAAGTTACTTTTGCACATTGAGAGGTAGAAAATACTGTCGAGCAAATTGGTTTTACCCTCTCCATTATCTCCAAAAAAACAATTGATTTTTGGATGCAATTCTATCTCAGCTTGGTCGTACGACTTGAAATTCAGTAAGGTAAGTTGTTTTAGATGCATCCTATATCAATTTATTTTTAAACTATGCAAAGGTAAACAGAAAACCCTAATGAAAATAATTTGGTAAATATTTCAACATAAGGTAAAAACCATTACTTTTGCGCTGACTAATCATTTTCAGAAAAAGTTAAAACACACATAAAACGATATTTATTCTTTATTAATCTTAAGTATGGCAAAGTCAAAAAAGCAAGTACAAGACACGGGTGCAGAATCGCTAGAGAACGCGTTAACTAGAACCGAACAGTACATTGAGAACAACCAGAAGAGCCTGACAATAATAGTGCTGGCCATAATAGTAATTGTAGGTACTTTTTTAGGATACCGCAAACTCTACATAGCCCCGATGGAGGAAGAGGCTCAATCGCAGATATTTGCTGCCGAGCAGTATTTTGAGAGAGATTCTTTTAATCTAGCACTCTATGGTGATGGTAATTATTTGGGGTTTGTAGATATAATTGATAGCTATAGCCCAACAAAGGTTGGGAATTTAGCACGTTACTATGCAGGTATATCGTACAGAGAACTTGGTGAATACGAAGAGGCAATTGATAATCTTAAGCGCTTTAGCCCTAAGGATAAGATGATTGGTTCCGTTGCATATGGAGCGATTGCCGACTGCTATGTTGAGCTTGGCAAACTTAATGAGGCTGCAAAGCAGTACGTTAAAGCTGCTAATTATGGGGCAAACAACTTTTCTACTCCCATAATGCTGATGAAAGCAGGAATGGTTTATGAAGAGATTGAAAAATATGCCGAAGCGCTCAAGGTTTATGAGACCATTAAGGCAGATTACCCAAAATCAAGTGAGGCTCGCGAAATTGAGAAGTACATCACAAGGGCTAAGCTAAGTTTGTAATTAGCCAATAATTTATTCAGAAAACCAACCCCATAAGGTTGGTTTTTTGTATTTTTATACCCAACAATTTTTTCGGTAAATTCCTAAACCACTCAGACATGGCAACCTACCTACAAAATTTATCAACCTACGATTCTTCCAAAATTCCCTCTGGCAAGAAAATGAAATTTGGCATTGTTGTTTCCGATTGGAACTCTGCGATTACCCATAAACTGCTTGAGGGAGCATACAATACTCTAACCGAGCATGGAGTAAAAGAGGATAATATTCTGGTAAAGCATGTTCCAGGAAGTTTTGAACTTATACTTGGCGCACAATTTATGGCTGAGTATGCCGATTTGGATGGAGTAATATGCTTAGGGTGTGTAATTCAGGGCGAAACACCTCACTTCTCATACGTTTGTCAGGGAGTAACCCATGGAATAGCCGAATTGAATATGAACTACAACATTCCTTTTATATTTGGTTTACTTACAACAAATACCCTTGAGCAGGCGCAGGATAGAGCAGGCGGGAAACATGGAAACAAAGGAGTTGAAGCAGCTGTAACCGCAATTAAAATGGCTGATTTGCAGCGAGAAATGGAAGAATTGGATGAATAGATTATAGCCTAATTGGAAACTTTTTTTGTTTGGTATGTTTTTTTGCTTGTGCGGATGCCAAGCAAAAATCTACTTTGTTCGCACGGATTTGTAATCCGTGCGCTTACCGATATATTGTCATCTTAGATTTTATTGTAAATACATCAAGCATCTTGCTGCCGCACGATTGCATTGTTCGGCTTAGGTTTATCTGCCATCGGCAGGCTGTGCCTAAGTCGTATATATTTCTTTTGGCTGTGCCAAAATAAAATCTACTGAAGTAATTTTCTTTGCTTGGTTACCACACGACTGGAGTCGTGCGGTAGCAGGAGGGAGGATGTAACTGCATTCAAAATCACTATGCAAGCATCATTTTCTGTACAATAATTTA
>CALGIR010000261.1 GCA_937915475.1 uncultured Bacteroidales bacterium | reverse complement strand
ATTGAGGATCGGTGGCATAACCTGCCTTTTTTAACCCGTATGCCCATCCTTTATAGTCGGTAGGGTTTAAGTCGAATAAAAAAGCATAGCGACGCGCCCCACGTAGGAATTCTGAGTGATCTTGGTAAGATTTTTCGGGGGTACGATACTTCCTAAAGCACTCGCCCCTTGCATCATCATCGTGGTATATACGCGGTCCTGTCCATGTTTTGTGGCATTTAATCCCAAAGTGATTATTGGCTTTTACTGCAAGGGTACTGTTTCCACTCCCGCTTTCCAGTAATCCCTGTGCTAAAATTATGCTTGCAGGTACTCCAAACTTCTCCATTTGTGAAACGGCCAATCCTTGGTAACGTTTAATGTACTCTTCACTCGAAATCTTTTTTTGAGCTACTGAGGGAATAGAGAGACTAACTGAAATAATACTAACAAATAGGAAGTTTACTATGCTGCGCATGTTAAATATTTTGCATCAAATATAGTAGTTATAGCCGGGAACTTAGTTTTAATTCCAAACCTTTTGAAATATTTTCTGTGCAAATGTCATAAATCCAATGGAATCGGATGGCTGGCAGCAGCAGCATTTCAAATATTCAACTCTTCCGCTGGAATATTGAAACCAACGCATTTACCCATAAAAACTTCTACCCCAAAGGAAATTTTAAACTAGAGGAACTCTCTTCTCCTTACTACAGTTCTGTTTTTAATGGCACTATGGACCATAATCATAACTACCTTGTTTTCGCCTACCTTTATTTTAATCATATTGACATTATAGACATACAACAAAACAAACATCAAAAACGAATAAGTCTTACTCTCAAAGAAAAAATCACAATAGATATACGAAATGGCAATCCAAATTTGGCAGAAAACAAGGTATTTTTCACAGATATAAAAATAACAGGAAGCCATATTTACGTTTTAGAATGGGGTATTGATGAGTATTCTATGATGGAAAAAGAGGACTCATTTCCCAATCTTTATGTTTTTACAACAAAAGGGGAACCGGTAGCAAAATATAGGCTAGATAAGAAGATGTTTAAGTTCTGCGTTAGCCCAGACGGAAAATCAATATTCGGCATAACCCCTGTGGAGGAGCCTAACACGCCATTTGTTAAATATACCCTGCACAGCTCCGATATAGGGTAAGCCATCGGTCTGATACTGCTAGGTGGAAATTGTGGTATTGCTTTGCCAGCAAAAAAAGAAATGACATTATTTGCATTTCAGCAATACTTTCAGGAGTACCAAGAATTAACACTGCTCCGCAATACTATCCTTTAGCCAAAGTACCTGGCAAGGCACAAAACGGGAATAGAACTATCCTCAACCTCCGTAAAGCAAAATTAACAACCATTTAAATGTCGGCAAACCATACATAAAGTACTTCTAATCACTCTACTTTAATTGCAATAAACCCACTGGCAGTAAGGCAAAGCATAAATCATAGTAAAAACATGTTGTATAACATACAAAGGGGGGGCTATATATGCAATACTTTTGTATATTTGGTATAATTAAACACCCATAAAAAGTATTAACCAACACGAAAGGAGGTCCTAAAACCAGTTTCACCCAATCCCGATCAGCCGCTGCAAGGCAATGGTTGCAAGGCGTAACACCCAGAATGCAGGGAGTTCCGAAAAAATGCTAACTACCTAAACGCCACAGGGGGAAACCTAAGCCCCTTG
>CALGIR010000260.1 GCA_937915475.1 uncultured Bacteroidales bacterium | reverse complement strand
TCACACATAGCGGGTTGGCCGACAGGAACGCTGCACGGATTTGTTTCCACGTTCTGTAGTAAGTTTTTGGACAAACCGCTTAAGCACTTTAGTTCCTGCGGTTTCGGCCAGAAAACTAAGTTCATCGAGGTGCTCGGTTGTAAGCTCATCGGGTTGTCCTTTGGTTTGGACACCAATCAGAACTGCCGACTCCTGCACCTTAGCTGTATCGATTGGATTAATCATAAATCAATTAAAGTATTTTGGATAAAAAAACCCTGATCGTAATCAGGGTTTTTTTATAATATCTATTAAAGTATTTACTGTAGCACAAAACTAATGGGGAAAGTAAAAGCAACCCTTACCGGCTTACCGCGCTGCGTACCTGGCGTCCATTTAGGACTCGACTGAACAACTCTTACAGCCTCTCTATCTAGAGATGGGTCAACTCCACGTACCACGCGCACATTTGAAACTTTGCCACTCGGCTCAACAACAAATGCAACAAATACCTTCCCTTGGATACCGTTTTCTGCGGCAATTTCAGGGAACTTAAGATTATTGGCAATATACTCGCGGAATTTATTGCTGTCGCCTCCTCCAAAACCGGGCATATTTTCAACAATAACAAAAATCTCCTCTTCCTCAACCTCTTCCTCTTCGTCGCTAAACTCAATTATATTTACAGCCACATGCTCGTCAAACTCAGTATCGAACAAATCAACATCGTCATCCAAATCAACATCATCATCAACAATGTTAATTATGTCAACCTGCACCTGCTGAACTGGCGGTGGTGGTGGTTTAACCTCTTCTTGCTGAGTTATTGGAATCATCTCTTCTTCCATCTCAACATCCTGCATTGTTGCCAACTCAGTTTTTATGCCACCTGATGAGGTCCACTCAAAAGCAAGTAGTACAACACTCAATGCTATAATTAGTCCAATCTCTGTGAAGATTAATTTCTTCTTCTCCAAAT
Organism: uncultured Bacteroidales bacterium; assembly: GCA_937915475.1. Taxonomy (GTDB): domain Bacteria; phylum Bacteroidota; class Bacteroidia; order Bacteroidales; family Tenuifilaceae; genus Perlabentimonas. The sequence goes on along the minus strand of CALGIR010000260.1, from coordinate 24,910 downwards.
CTACCTTAGGATTCTTTTTAAGTTCCATATCAAATATTTTTGAGACCTTAAAGATACAACTTTAATTACAAATCTTTATAAAATAACCATAAAATTATGACGGCAAAGCAATAAAAAAAAACGCTACTAATCAAATATTTTCACTATTCTATCTTCGTTTAAGTTTTAAAACCAACTATTTCTTTGGCGTATTGTGATTTTTTTATGTACTTTTGCCATGCTTTTTCAGAAAAGCGTTGTTGCTTCTAAATTCTGTTTCTTTTAAATTAAACGTATTGAGGTCGCAAAAATTGTTCTGAACACTTATGGGGGTATAGCTCAGTTGGCTAGAGCGCTTGCATGGCATGCAAGAGGTCAGGGGTTCGACTCCCCTTACCTCCACAAATCTAAAGATCAATCAAAATTTTTGATTGATCTTTTTGATTCAAAGGGTAATCCCCCCAGGTAGCGTATTATTGGTTAAACTTCAACATCTGCGGGAGTAACTCATTGGTAGTCCGCCATTTGACGGATCATAAACTAAATATCAAAACCTGCGGGAGTAGCTCAGTGGTAGAGCATTAGCTTCCCAAGCTAAGGGTCGTGGGTTCGATCCCCATTTCCCGCTCAGTAAAAATCAACTCATTTTAGGGTTGATTTTTTTTATTACAAAAACAATGCAATGGTAATGCGTAATCGCTTTTGTATTAAAGTATAGCTTAAGAATATTCCCATAAAATACTGTACCTTTGCAACAGTATTATCAAAGAGAAACTTGAAGGATGAAGAACAACGACAAATGCTCATTTTGCGGACGACAAAGGAAAGAGGCTAATCTGCTAATTGCTGGGGTTGATGCATATATTTGCGATCTGTGTACCGAGCAGGCAAACCTAATTGTGCGAGAGGAACTTAAAAAGAAGGGCAATTTTAAGCTAAGCAAAAGCAAACTGTTAAAACCAATTGAGATAAAAAAATTTCTTGACCAATACGTAATTGGACAAGATGACGCAAAGAAGTACCTATCCGTATCAGTTTACAATCACTACAAGCGTTTACTTCAACCCACAACCGATGATGATGTAGAAATAGAGAAATCGAATATTCTACTTGTGGGCGAGACAGGTACCGGAAAAACTCTTTTAGCCAGAACCATTGCACGCATGCTTCACGTACCATTTACTATTGTTGATGCCACAGTGCTTACCGAAGCAGGATATGTTGGCGAGGATGTTGAAAGCATTCTTACACGCCTACTCCAAGCTGCCGACTATAATGTTGAAGCTGCAGAAAAGGGAATTGTTTTTATTGATGAGATTGATAAAATTGCCCGCAAGGGCGATAACCCATCCATTACCCGCGACGTATCGGGAGAAGGCGTTCAGCAAGCAATGCTTAAACTACTTGAGGGATCAAAGGTAAACGTTCCACCACAAGGCGGAAGAAAACACCCCGATCAAAAAATGATTGAGGTGGACACCCGTAATATCCTATTTATCTGCGGAGGTGCATTTGAGGGAATACAAAAAAAGATAGCAAAGAGACTTAACACACAGGTTGTTGGCTACGGAGCAAGTAAGCAGCGAGAACAAGTTGATAAGGATAACTTATTACAGTATATTTCTCCTCAGGATTTGAGGACCTACGGATTAATCCCCGAAATAATTGGCCGACTACCAGTTATAACCTATCTGAACCCTCTTGAGAAAAGTGTTTTAAGGAGTATCTTAACCGAACCTAAAAATGCCATTATTAAACAGTACAAAAAACTTTTTGACTACGATGGGGTTAAACTCGAAATTGAGGATAAAGTTCTTGACTATATCGTAGATAAAGCCATTGAGTTCAAACTTGGAGCACGTGGACTCCGATCGATCTGTGAGATAATAATGATTGATGCCATGTTCGAACTTCCATCTGGAGACGAAAAAGATATGTTTATTAACTTAGACTACGCTAAAAAGAAAATGGAAAAGGCCAATATAAAAAGGCTTAAAGCGGCTTAAACAATCCTTACTAAATCAACATAAGTATATTCAAGCCCATCCTTTTCGGTGGGCTTTCCCTTTTCTGAGGAAACCACACGCCACTGTGAATAATCAATTGCAGGGAATAGCACATCGCCATCAAAAGCTTTATGCACTTTGGTTAGGTACAGTTTATTGGCCAAAGGCAAAGCCTGACGGTACAACTCCCCACCACCAACAATAAATATCTCGTTATCCGACTTAGCCAGTTCAATGGCCTCGCTGAGTGAATGTGCCACTTTTGCGCCATCAACACTTAAATTTTTATTGCGGGTAACCACAATGCTTTGCCTGCCTGGCAGAGGCCGACCAATTGAATCCCACGTTTTCCTCCCCATTATCATATGGTGCCCCATGGTTAGTGATTTAAAACGCTTTAAATCACTGGGGATATGCCATATTAACTGATTGTCACTCCCAATAACGTTATTCTCTGCTATGGCAACTATTATCGAAATGTTCATTATTCTCTTTTTTAAGGTATTAAAAACTAAACTGCTACCTTGCCCTTTATATGGGGATGTGGATCGTACCCTTCAAGTGCAAAATCATCATACATAAACTCGAAAATTGATTTTACTGCAGGGTTAATAACCATTTTGGGTAATTGTCGAGGCTCACGGGTAAGCTGCAACTTAACCTGCTCAATATGGTTTTTGTAGATATGCACATCGCCAAAGGTGTGAACAAAATCGCCTGGTTGTAGCCCTATAACCTGAGCCATCATTAAAGTGAGCAGAGCATATGATGCAATGTTAAATGGTACACCCAAAAATACATCGGCACTGCGCTGGTATAGCTGACACGATAGCTTGCCGTTGACAACATAAAACTGGTAAAGAATATGACAAGGAGGCAAAGCCATGCTGTCAATCTCCCCCACATTCCATGCACAAACCAAGTGTCGGCGCGAATCGGGATTATTCTTCAACGAGTTAACCACTTGGCTAATCTGATCTACCTTCCGTCCATCGGTTGTTGGCCAACTTCGCCATTGATGTCCATAAACTGGACCTAAATTACCTCGCTCGTCTGCCCAGTCATTCCATATCGAAACGCCGTTATCATTAAGATACTTGATATTTGTATCACCTTTAAGAAACCAGAGCAACTCATAGATTATAGACTTGATATGAAGTTTTTTCGTTGTTAACATGGGGAATCCCTGACTAAGGTCGAAACGCATCTGGTGACCAAAAAGGCTAATTGTGCCAGTACCAGTCCTATCCTCCTTTTCAGCCCCGTTATCAAGTATATTATCCAATAAATCAAGGTATTGCTTCATAACACTTTACGGTTTTATCTGTTGTAAAAATAGAGTATTTAAGCTGTATTTCAAAAAAGAAACCACTTCATGTTCAAACACAATATACAATGCATTTACTAGGGCACACCTTTATTTCCCATTAGCTAACCAGCATAACCGATATCTTTTTTTTGTGAAAGAGCCCAACGTCGCCCCCATACAGCCAGCGCCGCAATTATAAGGCGTGGCAACAATAACCACATAACAGGGGCACCAATGGCTACAAAAAGCAATAAGTCTTCGAGGTTTGAATGCGAAATAGCAATATGGTAATTTAACAAATCAGCATCCCTCCTTGAGACTGTTCCATTATTAACCTCGGCAACCATTACGGCTGAACCGTAGGCCAAACCAAGGATATTGGCCACAATCCAAAGGAAAGATGTGCTCTGAGGCAAGCCAAAAAGCCTTAGTAACGGGCTAAATATTTTCGATAAAATTTTTATAACACCAAACTCTTTTAAAATTTCCTGCAAAACCATTAGGAGAGTAACCAAAACAATAATCTTAAGGGTAAGCAAAGAAGCTGATTTTACCCAGCCAATCATTAGCCCAGTAAAGTTATGCGACAAAGCAACCTGCGGAGCTCCAACAATGCCCTTCATCTGACTAGGAAGCACCCAGTTAAGCAAAAATGCCGAAAATATGGCCATTGATAAACGGAGCAGCACAATTTGCCATGCTTTAGAACCCGTTTTGGCCTGCACGGCCGTTTCAACAAAAAGGTTGTGCGCAATTAGACACATAACTGCCAGTATAGTTATTTCCCTTACCGTTAAAGGTAACTGCGCCATTACTGCAATGACCGAGTATATATTTAAAAAGATTGATGTAATAAAAACCAGCGAAGCCTCGCCAGGCAAACCCATTAGCCTAAAAACAGGATTTAAAAATTCGGCGATATACGAAACTACTCCAAAATAGCCTAAGAGTGTTACTGCCAAAGATAATGGTATAGTTATTTTTAACAGCCAAATGGCTGTCTTTATAGCTGGCTTGAGCCCAGCTTTAACAGCCTTAGCGATTCGGTTTGCAATCGAGGCATTGACGGACGAGGCAGGTTTTGACTTTTTATCCATTTAAATTAAGCAAGACAAACTGTTTATTAAAGAGCACTTGTCAAAAGACGAAATAAATTACATCAAATAATATGACTATTTACTAAACCTAAGCATTTCGTCTAAAGGTATTGTCACACACAAAATAACAAGAGCAATGAGATTCAAACGTAGTATTGCAAACAGAGTAAACTACTGCCTTGTCAACTTTTCGACCAGCATAATGCACTAAAGTTTAAACCTGAGCAATTAAATGGGAATCAGATGAAGGGTTTTTAAACTCTTTGAGAGTCATGTTTTGGCCATCCCAACATGCAAAGGTGTTATTAACAATCCAGTCGCCAAGCATTACAAGATTTGCATTGGGGGTTAACCTATGTATTATGGCTGTATGCCAATGACCAAACACAAAAAAATCGTAATTTTCTGAGGCTAGTGTTTGCTGCGCAAATTTAGTTATCAATTCATCGTCGCCCTTAAATTGATATGTTACATCCTTTGAGTTGCGGCTACTCACCGACCAACAGTTACCAAACCATAACGAAAAATTTGGATGTAAACGAGAAAAGAGCCATTGTAATACCCTGTTTGTAAAAATTGATTTCAGCAGTTTATAGCCATAATCGCCCTTTCCAAGCCCATCGCCATGACCAATATAAAATTTTTTGCCGTTAAACTCTCGCGCAATAGGTTTGCGATGTAGCTGCACTCCTATCTCCTTAGGTAAATAATCAAACATCCAAACATCGTGGTTGCCAGTAAAGAAGTGCACAGGGATACCCGAGTCTGTTATCTCGGCAATCTTACCAAGAAATCGAGTAAATCCCTTTGGAACCACCCTTTTATACTCGTACCAAAAATCAAAAATATCGCCAACCAAAAATATCTCTGCTGCATCCTCTTTAATAGTATCAAGCCAGCTCACAAAAAGTTTTTCGCGAGTGAGAGCACCCTCAGGGGTTGGTAACCCAAGATGTATGTCAGAGGCAAAATATACTTTTTTGTTAGCCATTCTGTTCGTGTTACAAGGTTTTCGAAAGCATTTCAATAAGATCTTTTCCGTATAAATTCTTGCCAACTATCTCAAAATCACTGTTTATAAGATAGTTTGCAGGAATGCTTGTAACGTTATAGTTTTGCGCTGCAATAGGAAGATTTTGCGTAAGTTCACTTACATTTACCCATGGCAAATTTGCTGACTGAATAGCAGCCAACCAGCTCTCTCGCTCATAATCGAATGAAACTTGGTAAATTTCAAATCCTTGCGATTTAAACCTTTTGTAAACCTCTAGCAATTCTCTATTCTCCAATAAACTATTCTGGTTGAAGGAGGCCCAAAAATCGAGTAAAATAACCTTACCCCTCAGTGAGGAAAGCCTTATGGTGTCGCCCTTGGAATTTGGTAAAGCAATCTCAGGGAGAGTAGATTCTGCATTCTCAATAAATGCCTGCATTTTTTGGGTTGATACTATCTTCTCCATATTCTTAATATCCCTTAGCATGCCTTTGGCATAGTTGGTCTCGGGATACATAGCCACTACTGAAGTTGCCACCACCTTAAAGAGTTGAATATCCTCATTGCGATCGAACACAAACCGATCTTCGCCATACTGCTGATAGAGAGCCATAACATTTGCGCGCGACATTGGGTTATCCCAAATAAACTTGGTGCTAAAGGCCCGTTGATTTTCAATTACCTGATAATACTCGTTAAGTAAATCTTGCTTGTCTGTTGTACTTTTGGCTTTTGCCCTAAGTACAGTAAGCGAATCGAGCGATTTAACAGTTTGCGCGATGCGCTTGGATAGGATCTGTGTCTTAAGTGAACTTTCAGATCCTTCTACTTTATAGTTTATAAAATCGCCAAGATCAATTTTAATAGTAATGCTTTCCTGGGGTTCAATAAGGAGAACAGCCACTCTATTCCGACCACTATTCACATGCAGTTGAAAAAAGGTTGGCTCATCTAGTTCTCCAACCTTAAAGCTAAACGTAGGCTTTTCAGCTTTAGCGCTTATGGTTTTAAGCAAGATGTTCCTATCAAAATCCTGTTTGTAAAGGGAAACTTCGGCAATTGAATCTATTCCGATAATTGTGCCTTGAATTGTTGATACATCCTTGCTAGTGCAAGCAAATATTAAGATTGGGACTAAAAACAAATAGAACTTTAGGATATACTTATTTCGCTTCATTTATCGGGTTTTAAAAATTTGCTACAAAGTTAACTAATATCGGCACACCATCTTGCGGGGAAATGTAATTCTAACTTTTTACTTCCCTTGCAAAAACTTCTCTAAATCGCTTTTACGAAGATTCCTTTCCAAAATAACACCATTCTTATCGATAAGGTAGTTTGATGGGATTGCATTGATGCTTAGCGAATCGAGTATTGGCGAATCCCACTGGAGAAAATCTGATACCACAAGCCAAGGAATACTGTCTGTATTTATTGTTTTAATTAGCATCTCCTTATCATCGTCAATGGCCACCTGCACTACCTCAAAACCCTTACTTGAAAACCTTTGGTATAAACCCTTAAGATTCTTATTACTGCCCCTACAATCGTCGCACCATGTTGCCCAAAAATCAAGTAAAATGTATTTTTTATTCAGCGACCATAGGCTAACTGTATCGCCGCTAACAATGGGTAAACGAAGGTTGGGTAACCTTTGCCCAACATCTAGCATCTCGTTGCGCTTATCGTAAAGCCTTAACTGTGCTGAAATCTTTTTAACGTTACTATTCAAATTGGCCACCATAGGGTTATTTGGGTAAAGAGGGAAGAGAGCAGAATCGACCAACTGAAAGAGTTCAAAATCCTTTCTCCTATTCAGAACAGATCGGGTCTGATCGTACTGTTGATACAATGCAAGGATTGATGCGAGGCTGTATCTATTCTCCTTAATAAAATTAATTGTAAACCTACGATGTTCATCAAGAGTTGTTAGGTATGTGCTGTCTATACTCTTTTTAATCTGATTAAAATTGAAGCTATCTACACTTGACCTAAAGTGAGTAGAAAGTGAATCGATAACGGCAACCGTGCGGTTTAATCGCGAGTTTAACTCATAAACCAACCTCGACCCTTTTGAACCAGAGATACTATACGATTTTGCAAAACTCCCTTTTTGCGTAGAAATAACAATATTTTCTTTAGGTTCAATTAGCAGTACTATTGGTTCTGACTCCCCTTCCGCCTGCAGAAGAAAGAATGTTGGTGTATCTACATTAACCGATAACTCAAACGCACCTTGGCTATCAGTCCGAGTTGAATCTATTGTTGTGAGCAAATCCTCCGAAGGTTTCCTTAACAGTATCAGCGTATGGTTACCTTCAGCAAAACTCCCTTTAATGGTAACTTCTGAAGAAGTGCCACCACATGCAGATGAAGTAAATAGGAGAGCCAGTAGAAAAAACTTACCGATATTTTTAAAAAAAGAGTAGTCTATCATCACTTAAATTATGTGGGCTGTATGCAATACAATTGTTTGCAGCAAATTTAATTAAAATATAGCAGGTATTTAACACCTTATGATGCTAAATTATTGTAAATTGTAAAGGTCATAAACTTATATGGCAACCACAATAATTGGCCTAAACTGCATAATGATTTTAAGGATGTGTATGTTAATTTAACATTATAAACCTATGAGTTATCTTGAATTCAATAAGAGTGAGTTAGTTAATCTAGCCTACTCACTAAACAGAGAGATTCTTAGCGCCAACAGAGCAGGGGGCTATTTTAGTACAACCATTGTGCTATGCAATACCCGAAAGTATCATGGGCTTATGGTGTTACCACTCGACCATTTCGACGGTGAGAATCACATTTTACTCTCAACTGTTGATGAAACTATAATTCAGCACGGCAAAGAATTCAATTTAGGTATTCATCGCTACCCTGGTATTTATGATCCTAGGGGACACAAATATATTGTTGACTTTGAGTATGAGCCAACCCCAAAAATTACATACCATGTGGGAGGAGTGATTTTTGAAAAAGAGTTGCTTTTTGTGCATAACGAAGAGCAGTTTATGATACGATACACCCTAAAAGATGCCAACAGCCCAACTAAGTTGAGGATAAAACCTTTTCTGGCCTTTAGGAATGCTCATCAACTTTCCAAATCGAACCTATACGCCAACAAGCGTTACAGAGATATCCCAAACGGTGTCAAATATAAACTATACCAAGGGTTTCCGTACCTCCATATGCAGCTAAATAAAGGAAACGAATTTGTAGCCGTGCCCGACTGGTACTACAATATTGAGTACAAAGAAGAGATTAAACGAGGCTACGAAGGACATGAAGATTTGTTTGTACCTGGATTTTTTGAGATTTCCATAAAAAAAGGCGAGAGTATTATCTTCTCTGCAGCAACAAACGAACAAAATCCAATGTCGCTTACCCGAAAATTTAACTCAGAGATAGCGCGACGCCCCAAAAAGGACAACCTTGAAAATTGCCTTCGCAATGCAGCTCAACAATTTATTGTAAAACGTGGCAAAAAAACCGAGTTTATTGCAGGTTATCCGTGGCTTGGTGATCGAGCACGCGACTCTTTCATTGCCCTGCCAGGGTTGACCCTCTGTACTGGTGACGACAAACTTTGCAAAGATATTTTGGACACAATGGTAAAAGAGTTCAGGGGTGCTCATATCACAAACATGAAGCATGATCCATCATCGGCCTTCAGCTCCGCTGATGCTCCGTTGTGGTTTTTTTGGGTAATACAGATGTACGCACAAAAGCAAAAAACTACAGATGAGGTATGGAAGGCATACGGAACAAAGATGAAAAATATCCTTAACGGATACCGAAATGGTGAACTCCAACATAGCATAAAGGTTCATGAAAACGGTTTGGTTTGGGCTGGAGAAAAAGGAGTGTCGTTAACCTGGATGGATGCTGTAGTAAATGGCATACCAGTTACACCCCGAACTGGCTATCAAGTTGAGACCAACGCACTTTGGTACAATGCCATAATATTCACCATAAACTTAGCGAAGGAGCATAAAGATACTAAATTCGTAAAAAACTGGGAACCAATTGCAAGCCAAATCCTCGAATCGTTCACTAAAATATTTTGGTATGAACCAAAACAGTATTTGGCTGATTTTGTTGATTATGATGAACAGAACATCTTTGTTAGGCCAAATCAGATTTTTGCCGTATCGCTGCCATATAGTCCCCTAACCGAGGAGATGAAGAAAGGAGTTCTGGACGTTGTGTACAAAGAGTTATACACGCCGAAAGGTTTAAGAACGCTATCGCCAAAGAACCCCAATTATTTAGGGCAATACGAGGGCGATCAGGTTTCGCGCGATAGCGCATATCACCAGGGAACTGCATGGCCTTGGTTACTGGGACATTTTATTGAGGCAAACTATAAGCTGCATGGAAGTTCAACAAACACTTTGGCCAAAGAGGTGTTAGACTCATTCTGTGAGGATATGGCCAACCACGGAATATGTGGCATTGCTGAAATTTACGATGGAGATCCGCCACACAAACCGAATGGATGCATCTCGCAAGCCTGGAGCGTTGCCGAGATTATTAGAATAAAAAGAATGTATGAAGACAATAAATAGTGTTAACCAACCCTAAATACATAGCATGAGAGTACTAATGTTTGGTTGGGAATTCCCTCCGCACATATCGGGAGGTTTGGGAACAGCGTGTTTTGGCCTTACCCGAGGATTGGCTAAGCACAACGTAAATGTAGCTTTTGTTGTGCCTAAAGCTTTTGGCGACGAAGATCAATCGGCTGTTAGAATTGTACCCGCTGAGGATGTTGATATTTGTAACATGTCGGTTGAACTTGAGGAATTCTGGAAAAAAATAAGCTACCTCGAGGTTAGCTCTAACCTTATTCCTTACGTTGGCCCCGAAGAGTTTGCACGACTTATATCTGAAACAGAAGCAGATGGAACACAAGAAAACAGCACAACATCAAGCCATAAGTTCAAATTTACTGGTAAATACGGGAAGGACCTGCTGAAGGAGGTTTCGCGATATGCACTAATTGCAGCAAGCATAGCAGCAAAAGAGGAGTTTGATGTTATCCATGCGCACGACTGGCTAACCTACCTTGCAGGTATTACAGCAAAAATGGTTTCGGGCAAACCGCTGGTAGTCCATATCCATGCAACCGAATTCGACCGAAGCGGCGAGAATATTAATCAAGCCGTTTACGAGATTGAAAAACAGGGCATGCAAATGGCCGATAAGATAATTGCGGTAAGCCACTTAACCCGAAATATCGTTATAACCCGATATGGTATTCCTGAGGGTAAAGTAGTTACCATTCATAATGCCGTTGATTTTGCTGGCAATGGTTACAGCCATAGCGAAACAAAAGGGGTACCCGAAAAAGTGGTAACCTTTCTTGGACGGGTTACATTTCAAAAAGGGCCAGACTACTTTATTGAAGCTGCCAATAAGGTTATTAAACGGAACCCCAACGTGCGATTTGTAATGGCTGGCAGTGGGGATATGCTCAATCGAATGATAAGGCGAGCTGCACAGCTTAAAATATCCAAAAAGTTTCACTTTACAGGTTTCCTCGAGGGTCCCGAAGTCCATTCCATGTTTGCCCAAAGTGATGTATACGTAATGCCATCGGTATCGGAGCCTTTCGGCATCAGTCCACTTGAGGCAATGCAAAGTAACGTACCCGTAATAATATCAAAGCAATCGGGGGTTGCTGAGGTGCTAAAGCATGCCCTTAAAGTAGATTTTTGGGACATTGATGCAATGGCCGACTCAATTCACGGACTGCTTAAGTACGATGCCCTATCGAGTTACTTTAAGCAGCATGGGCAAAGCGAAGTAAATAGCCTTAAATGGGAAAATGCTGCTTACGAGGTAAAAGAAGTGTATAAATCGCTGCTTGACATTTAAGTATTCTCATCTTCGATATCGTAGTTGAAAAACAATAAAACAAAATACAATGAAAACGATCTGCTTCTATTTTCAGGTTCACCAACCCTTTAGACTTCGTCATTACCGGTTTTTCGACATTGGGAAAAACCATAACTACTTCGACGAATTCGCAAACCGCTCAATAATGCGTAAAGTGGCCGAAAAATGCTACCTCCCAACCAACAGCCTGATGCTTGCACTAATAAACGAGTTTGGGAGCAGATTTAAAATTTCATACTCCATTTCTGGAACTGCACTCGATCAATTTGAACTTTACGCCCCCGACGTGCTCGATTCCTTTAAACGGCTTGCCGAAACGGGATGCGTTGAATTTTTAGCGGAAACCTACTCACACTCGCTCTCGGCACTTAAATGCCCTAGTGAATTTGAGATGCAGGTTAAAGCCCACGCAAGCAAAATTGAGCAACTCTTTGGTCAAAAACCTACCACGTTTAGGAATACTGAACTCATCTACTCCGACGAAATTGGCGCAATGGTAGCCAATTTAGGCTACAAGGCTATGCTTACCGAGGGTGCAAAGCATATTATGGGATGGAAAAGTTCAAACTATCTATATACCAACGCCATTAATCCTAAGTTAAAGCTATTGCTTAAAAATTTCCAACTGAGCGACGATATTGCATTCCGATTCTCTAATCGTGGGTGGGAAGAGTGGCCGCTAACAACAGAAAAATATGTGGATTGGCTATATTCAATCGACCAAAAGGATGAGATTATCAATCTATTTATGGACTACGAAACCTTTGGCGAACACCAATGGGCAGAAACAGGTATCTTTGAGTTTTTGAAAGCACTGCCCCAACGGGTTTTTAGCAACTCCAACTTTGAATTTCTCACCCCCTCCGAAGCGGCCAAGAAACATCAACCCATTGCTCCTCTCCATGTTCCCTACCCCATAAGCTGGGCCGATGAAGAACGCGACCTAACCGCTTGGCTTGGCAACGAAATGCAGGACGATGCATTCGATAATCTATATTCGTTAATCGAGAAGATAAACAACATCAACAATCCAGATATACAGCGCGACTGGCGATATCTACAAACAAGCGATCACTTTTACTACATGTGTACCAAGTGGTTTAGCGATGGTGATGTTCATAAGTACTTTAATCCTTACGATTCTCCATACGATGCATTTATAACCTTTATGAACGTTTTTAGCGATTTTAAGCTTAGGGTAGATACTGTTGACTCTATAACCAACAAGATCAAAAGCGAAAAACCTGTAGATGAGGAGGTTGACATTATGATTGAGGAGTACGAGAAAAAGCTTAAGGAACTCAAACAACTACGACAAAAAGCCAAGTCAAAAACAGTTTCTAAGCAAAAGGTGGCATCAAAAGAAAAACCAAAGCCAAAGGTTAAACCAACGGCCAAAAAGACAGCTCAAACCAAAGCCACTTCAAAAAAAAGGGACAAGAATTAATATTAAGTCTTTTAATAACCAAGGTAAAATGGACACTATGAACGAGAAATTACTGAGACCCGATTATCTTTTTGAGGTAAGCTGGGAAATATGCAATAAAATTGGGGGTATCCATACGGTTATCTCAACCAAGGCTCTTACGTTGGTAAAGGAGTATAAAAACAACCTAATCTTCATTGGCCCCGATGTTGTGCGGGACACAACGGGTAACCCTGAGTTCATTGAGGATTCACAACTTTTCGCTTCTTGGCGAAACAAAGCAGCCGAAGAAGGACTAAGAGTTCGGGTTGGACGCTGGAATATTGAGGGTAAGCCAGTTGTTATTATTGTTGACTTTACACCCTTCTTCTCAAAAAAGGATGAGATACTCAAAGAGTTTTGGGAGGAGTATAAACTTGACTCAATTACAGGCCAATGGGACTACGTTGAACCTGCTCTATTTGGATATGCTGCAGGTAAAGTAATTGAGAGTTTTACACGTTTCCAACTTACCCAAAGGCATCGGATTGTTGCCCAATTTCACGAGTGGATGACAGGCATTGGCCTGCTCTACTTAAAGAAATACGTACCCCTAATTGGTAATATTTTTACTACCCACGCTACCGTTATAGGAAGGAGCATCGCTGGAAACAACATTCCGCTTTACAGCAAACTCGAAAAGTATAATGCCGAGCACAAAGCCTTAGAGCTTAACGTGGTTTCGAAGCAATCACTCGAAAAAGTCTCGGCCATTGAGTCCGACTGCTTCACAACGGTTAGTGACATTACCGCAAAAGAGTGCAAACAATTTCACGGCAAGGAAGTTGATATTGTTACCCCAAATGGTTTTGAGAACAGCATAGTACCTGAAGAGGATGAGTTTAGGTTAAGGCGAATTGAGGCAAAGGTAAAATTTTACGAAGTTGCCGAAGCGCTTCTTGCTCGTGATGTAGCTAAGGATTCAATGATTGTTGGCATAAGCGGCAGGTATGAATTTAAAAACAAGGGCATTGATGTTTTTATTGATGCGCTTGCAAAGTTGAACCAATGCCCTGACCTAAAACGCGATGTGCTTGCATTTATCCTTATCCCAGGGGCTCACCACGGGCCACGAAAAGACGTTTTTAAGAATTTACTTGAAAAGGAAAAGGATAATGAGAATGTGGTTGTGCTAAGCAATACCCACTTAACCCACTACCTCAACGATCCTGATAATGATCCTATTCTCAATCGAATAAAATCTTCTGGTCTGACCAACTCAGCAAACGATAAGGTTAAAATATTTTTTGTTCCCTGTTACCTCAATGGCAGCGACGGTATATTTAACCTGCCATATTGGGATTTGCTGATTGGTATGGATATTTCTGTTTTTCCATCGTACTATGAACCATGGGGTTACACCCCGCTGGAGAGCCTTGCCTTTCATGTGCCAACCATAACCACAAGCCTTGCTGGGTTCGGACTGTGGGTTAAGGAACATTACCCAAACGATCATCCAGGCATTAAGATAATCGACAGAACCGACGATAACGACCAGCACATTGTTGAAGAAATTTCATCAACCCTATGTATCTATGCAACACTATCGAATAACGACCAGGAAACATACCGTCAAAATGCTGTAGAGGTTTCACGTATTGCTCTTTGGGAAAACTTAATCGATTACTACAAAAAAGCTTACAGTATAGCCCTTCAAAAGGTTGAGCAAAGAACTCAAAAGTTCATGGATGCTGATAGAGAGGAGGAGCTTCCAACGGTTGAAAAAAAATATCATACCAACAAACCCAATTGGGTAAGGCTGCTTATCCAAAAAAGTATTCCCGATAAATTAACTGCACTCGATGAGATCTCAAAGAACCTTTGGTGGTGCTGGAATCCAGATGCAATTGAACTTTTCCAATCCATCGATAGCCAACTATGGAACCAATGTGAGCAAAACCCCATTCGTTTTCTCGATAAAATTACACTGAAACAGTTCCAACAACTTGAAAAGGATGAGGCTTTTATAGAAAAACTAAGCAGGGTTCACCAACATTTTACCGATTACATGAAACGAAAAATCGGCAGAAAGGGAGCAAAAATAGCGTACTTCAGTATGGAGTTTGGCCTACACACAAGTTTAAAGTTATACTCGGGCGGGTTGGGTGTACTGGCAGGTGATTATCTAAAAGAAGCATCAGACAAAAATGTTCCGCTTGTTGCCATCGGCCTTTTCTATCGCTATGGCTATTTCACTCAGCAACTCACATCGGCTGGTCAGCAAATTGCCTCATACGATCAGCAAAACTTTACACAAACCCAAGCCAGACCCGTTAGGCACATTAATGGGAAGTGGAAAACAGTTAGCATTGCACTCCCTGGACGAAATGTAAATGCTCGTATATGGCGAGTTGATGTTGGGCGAACAGAATTATATTTACTGGATACCGATTTTGAGGATAATCAACCACAGGATAGAGCAATTACCCATCACCTATACGGAGGCAACTGGGAGGATAGGTTTAAACAGGAGATGATACTTGGCATTGGAGGCGTTAGAGCACTTGATGAACTTGGCATAAATCAGGATATTTTCCACCTTAACGAAGGGCATGCAGCATTTGCTGGTCTAGAAAGGCTTAATCTTACCATTGTTGAGGAAAAATGCTCTTTCGATGAAGCACTCGAACTGGTTAGGGCTAGTAGCCTGTTTACAACACACACACCAGTACCTGCTGGTCACGATTCGTTCCCTGAGGACATGCTCCGAACCTACATGGCTCATTACCCCGAAAAGTTGGGTGTTACATGGGAGCAATTTATGGATTTGGGCAAACTCAATCCAGGCGACGAAACTGAGCATTTTTCAATGAGTTACCTAGCTGCAAACCTATCGCAAGAGGTTAATGGAGTAAGCATGCTACATGGATCGGTTAGCCAACACATGTTCGCAAATCTTTGGCCTGGATACTTCCCTAGCGAGATACACATTGGCTATGTTACTAACGGTGTTCATTACCCCACTTGGGCATCTCCTGAGATAAGAGAACTATTAGAAGTTGACTCAAATGAACACAGCTTTGACAATACACCCGATTGGAATAATATCTATAATATTCCTGATGGAAAACTTTGGGATATTAGGAATTTGAACCGTAAAAAGCTAATTGACTACATTCGATCTCGGCTTGTTGATCCCCAGATTATGAAGTATGAGCCTCCAAGGCAGGTTGTTGAAATACAAGAGAATATAGGTGACGATGTGCTCACCATAGGCTTTGCCCGAAGGTTTGCTACGTACAAAAGAGCTAATCTGCTAATGCGCGACCTAGATAGATTAAGCAAAATTGTAAATAATACGGATAGGCCTGTACAGTTCATCTTTGCTGGTAAAGCACATCCAAACGACAAAGCGGGACAGGATCTTATTCGAAGAATAATTGAGGTAAGTAAAAGACCTGAGTTTACTGGGAAATTCATGTTCCTTCAGAATTACGATATGGAACTGGCAAGGAAAATGGTGCAGGGAGTTGATGTTTGGTTAAATACACCTACACGCCCCTTAGAGGCATCGGGCACCAGCGGAATGAAAGTGGTGATGAACGGTGGTCTACACTTTAGCGTTCTCGATGGCTGGTGGGTTGAGGGTTACGTACCCAATGCCGGATGGGCACTCCCAGAAGAGAGAGCCTATGCACAGCAAGAATTCCAGGATGAACTAGACGCTGAGATGATCTACACCATTATTGAGAACGAAATTGTTCCTCCTTTCTACACTCGCAACGAGGAGGGTTTCCCTCTCGAATGGATGTCATTCATAAAAAAATCTATTTCACAGATTGCATCCACGTTTACAACTACCCGCATGATGGAGGATTATCAGGATAAATTTTACCATAAGCTTTATCTGCGCTCCAACAGGCTTAAGCAAGAGGACCTTGAGCTTACCCAGACAATTGCCGCATGGAAGCGAAAGGTTGCCCGAAACTGGGATAGCCTTGAGATTATTACTGCCGAACAGTTCGATACTTCACGACAAGACATTGTACTTGGCAAGGAGTATAACTCCGAAGTTGTACTCGATCTTGGTAAACTCTCCCCTGATGAGGTTGGTGTGGAACTTATTATTGCCGAACTTGCTGAAAATGGCGATACTCGCATTAAACACACACAAGAGTTCGACCTTGAAAATGTTGAGGGACAAAGAGCAACCTATAGGCTTTCGTTTATTCCCAATGAACCTGGGGTGTACGATTCTGGAATTAGAATTTATGCTAAGCACAACGAACTCCCCCACCGTATGGATTTTGCTCTTGTACGCTGGATTTAAAATTAATACTGTGAACTTTATTCTAAAAGAAGCCAACAGTGTCGGCTTCTTTTTTTATTTTAGCACGATTTTAAAATCAATACATGCTTGTATACACTAATATAAATAAGCTAGAAATCACAAAACCTGCCGTAACCATTGGCTTTTTTGATGGGTTACACATTGGGCACAAAAGGGTTCTTGAAATAGTTAAGCAAAATGCCGAAAAAGACAATGCCCAAAGCCTTGTGATAACGTTTTGGCCTCATCCGCGAATTGCCCTTAACAATGACTCGGAAGGGCTAAGACTTCTTTCATCACTTGATGAAAAGATTAGCCTTTTTGAGGCAATGGGATTAGACTCACTGCTCATAATTAATTTCACAAAAGAGTTTGCCAAAGAAAATGCCTACACTTTTCTACAGAACACGCTTGTAGAAAAAATAAAAGCATCAACTATTGTAATGGGCTACAACCATGCCTTCGGCCATAAAGGAGAGGGAAACTTTAATCTGGTTCAAAAACATCAACAAAACTATGGATACCAGGCAATTAAAGTTGGCCCAATTGAGATTGATGGACAAAAAGTGAGCTCCACCCAAATAAGGTTAGCGCTTACCGAGGGGAACCTAAAACTAGCCAATGTGATGCTTGGTCGGTTATACTGTATTAGTGGCACCATTGAAGGGGGGAAACAAATTGGCCGCTCAATTGGATATCCAACCGCTAATATAAAACTCTCGGAACCACTTAAACTTATCCCCCACAATGGAGTTTACGCTGTTTGGGTTGAATACAATAATCAGAAATATCCCTCAATGCTTAACATTGGACTAAGACCAACATTGGGTAACAACCTAAATATTACCATAGAGGCACATATTATAGGCTTTAAGCATAACATATACAATGAGCAAATAAGGGTGTTTTTTGTGGAACGCATTAGGGACGAAATACAGTTCAACTCCTTAAATTCGCTTAAGTCGCAATTGGCCTTGGATAAAATAAAGGCACTCACCATTTTAGAAAACGAATAGATTAATATATCTTGCCATTATATCAATTTACACTACCTTTGTGACCTTAAAAAACCGACCAGTTTTTGAACAAATGCTGAAGTAAAGCATTGTACATTATCAACAAAACAAAATAAATACGATGGAAAACGTACTAGTAGAAACTTTGCCCTATAAAGTAAAAGATATTAACCTTGCCGACTGGGGAAGAAGAGAGATTAGCATAGCCGAAAAGGAGATGCCAGGTTTGATGGCAATTCGTAAAAAACATGCTGCACAAAAACCGCTCAAAGGA
This sequence comes from uncultured Bacteroidales bacterium, assembly GCA_937915475.1. GTDB lineage: Bacteria > Bacteroidota > Bacteroidia > Bacteroidales > Tenuifilaceae > Perlabentimonas. The sequence goes on along the minus strand of CALGIR010000260.1, from coordinate 6,590 downwards.
GCCAGAATTTCGGGTTCGCTTCACATGACTATTCAAACCGCTGTTCTTATCGAGACCCTTGTTGAACTTGGTGCAGATGTTCGTTGGGCAAGCTGTAATATTTTTTCTACTCAAGATCATGCTGCTGCAGCCATCGCCAAAGCGGGAGTTCCTGTTTTTGCATGGAAAGGTGAAACTCTTGAAGAATACTGGTGGTGCACAGCACAAGCCCTTACATTCCCTGGTGATAAAGGACCGCACCTAATAGTTGACGACGGCGGTGATGCTACGCTTCTTGTCCATATGGGCTATAAAGCCGAAAACGATGCAACAATTCTTGATAAACAACCCGAAAGCATCGAAGAAAAAGAGATACTTAAACTACTAAAGGGTATCCTGGCCACCAACAATAAAAAATGGCACAACTTTGCAAAGGAATGGAAAGGTGTTTCTGAAGAAACTACCACAGGTGTTCATCGCCTTTACCAAATGCAGGAGCGTGGTGAACTGCTTGTACCAGCCATAAATGTTAACGATTCGGTTACCAAGAGCAAATTCGATAACCTTTACGGATGTCGCGAATCCTTAGCCGATGGCATTAAAAGAGCCACCGATGTAATGATTGCAGGAAAAGTGGCAGTGGTATTGGGTTATGGTGATGTTGGTAAAGGATGCGCCATGAGCATGCGCTCCTATGGTGCAAGAGTTATAGTAACCGAAATTGACCCAATTTGCGCCCTTCAGGCAGCAATGGAAGGTTTTGAGATTAAAACCATTGAGGAAGCACTTGACGAAGGCAATATTTTTATTACAACAACTGGTAACCGCGACGTTATAACACTTGAGCATATGCTGGCAATGAAGGATCAGGCCATTGTTTGCAATATTGGGCATTTCGACAACGAAATTCAAGTTGAGAAATTAAATAACGCTCCAGGCGTTCGCAAGGAAACAGTTAAGCCTCAGGTTGACCAGTACTTCATGGAGGATGGACGTTCAATGTTCATTCTAGCCGAAGGTCGCTTAGTTAACCTGGGTTGCGCCACTGGTCACCCAAGCTTTGTAATGAGCAACAGCTTTACAAATCAAGTTCTTGCCCAACTAGAACTATGGCAAAAAGACTTGGATGTTGACGTTTACAGATTGCCAAAGCACCTCGATGAAGAGGTTGCTCGACTCCACCTTGCACAACTTGGCGTAAAGCTAACAAAGCTTACGCAGCAACAAGCAGATTACATTGGAGTAAATGTAAACGGACCCTTCAAACCCGACCACTACAGATATTAATTATTGATTAAATAGCATTGAGGTTGCACGAATATACTAGTGCAACCTCATTTTTTTATAAAGCACTTCGAAAATGAATGCAGTAATCAACGAGGCGGTTCAGGTACTAAGGAACGGAGGACTGATACTTTACCCAACCGACACTATTTGGGGCATTGGTTGCGACGCCACAAATCCCGAAGCAGTTGCCAAAATACACAAATTGAAACATAGCGCAGACAGCAAAAACATGCTCGTGCTCGTGGAGAATCCCAATCTGCTCAACTCATATGTAGAGCAGGTTCCTGATGTGGCATGGGAACTAATTGAGCTAACCACAAAACCACTAACCATTATTTACCCCAAAGCCAAAAACCTAGCAGCAAACCTTGTTGCACCCAATGGCAGCATTGGCATTAGGGTTATTAAGCACAACTTTTGCGAAAAATTAATAAAAGCGTTTCGCAAACCCATTGTTTCTACTTCAGCAAACATCTCGGGTAAAAAAGCACCTAAAAACTTTGACGAAATTGACAGCCAAATTGTTGATGGGGTTGATTATATTGTACCTCAACTATACGAAGAGGACTCTACACACATACCTTCGAGTATTATTCAGCTTGGCGTTGGAGGTGAAGTTAAAGTGATAAGGGAGTAAGCAGTAAAAAACGAATCCAATGAAGTTCTTCCATAAACACCATATTCAGAAACGCTTTAGTGACATTGATATGCTAGGGCATGTAACCAATTCAATCTATCAGCAATACTTCGATTTAGGGAGACTACACTATTTTTCCGAAGTACTAAATGAAAAAATGGATTGGCAGGACGAGGGGCTTATCCTCGTTAGCATAAATATAAACTTTATGGCGCAGGTAAAACTGTATGAGGATATTGAGGTGAAAACCAAAATAGTGAAATTGGGCAACAAAAGTCTCGAAATGCATCAACAAATTTTCAACCTAACAACGCAAAGCGTTGCTGCCGAAAGCAAGTCGATAATGGTGGGATACCAAACTACACTGGCAACTAGCATACCCATCCCCTTGCGATGGAGAAAAAGCATTGCAAAATTTGAGATTGACACCGATTATGAACTATAGATCGACTAACCCATCGGGAAGTTGCATGAGGAGTGTTTTAGTTTCCTCATTTAGTTCTACAATAAAATCGGAGGCAGCAGGTATCAATAATTCTTTGCCAGCACTATTTACAACAAGAAAAACTAAATTTCCTGAGAAATCCTGCAATTGTTCTATCTCTCCTAGCAAGTTACCATTCTGGTTAACTACTGAATACCCCACTAAATCATCAAGATAAAGTTCATCGCTTGCTTCTAACTGTTTTATCTCGGAAAGGATAGTAAGCCCAACAAGAGTGGTTGCCATGTCAGAACCATCCACTTCATCGAACTTAACAATAGGTTTTTGCCCTTTACCACGGATTGTAGTAATAGCAAAAGGAATCGGTATTCCCTCTATGCGAAGAAATACCGATTCTAATTTGTGGTCTAAAGGATCATTATTGAACCATAAAACCTGAACCTCACCATTCACCCCATGAGTTCGTTGAATTGTTCCAACCTCAGTAAGATGGATATGGTTCATATATAACCCCTTACTTTTTAGTGTCCTCTTTTTTTGCTTCTTCCTTGGGCTCAGCTTTCGCCTCTGCTTTAGGCTCAACTTTTACTTCTGCCTTAGGCTCGGCTTTCGCTTCTACTTTAGGCTCAACTTTTGCTTCTGCCTTAGGCTCGGCTTTCGGCTCTGTCTCAACAACTGCTTCGGGCGCTTCGGCAACCTCCTTGGCTGCTTCTGCTTTCTTAGCTTCTCCAGCCTCTTTCGCAGCTTGATCTGCTAATCTTTTAGCAATCTCCTGAGCACGTGCTTCGCGAACCTTTGTTTCCGCTTCTGCTCGTAAAGCCAATTCGTCTTTCTCGCCCTTTACAAGACGATCTTTCTTGGATTGAATTTTAGACTCTTTTTCCTGTAACCAAGCATTGAATTTCTCCTCAACTTGCTCCTCGGTTAAAGCACCTTTTTTCACTCCTTCTAATAGATGTTTCTTAATAAGAACACCCTTGTACGATAGGATAGCCCTAGCGGTTTCGGTAGGTTGAGCGCCATTTTGCAGCCAATCCAATGCCCTATCGAAATTTAATTCAATAGTAGCAGGATCTGTTGAAGGATTATACGAACCAATCCTTTCAATATTTCTGCCATCCCGTGGCGCCCTGCTATCTGCCACCACAATGTGATAGAAAGGCAATCTCTTTCTACCGTGGCGACTAAGTCTGATTTTTACAGGCATACTTAAACGCTTTTTTTAATTAAACCTACTTTGGTTTTAATGAGGCGCAAAGATAGTAGTTTTTTATTAAGTACCTGAACTTTTATTGCCTTTATTGTTTTTTATCGTAAAACCTAAGTAATATATCTTTAGGAATAAGTTTCTCGCTAAATTACTAAAAAATCATACCATTAAATCCCAAGCACTTTTTATTCAATAGTTTTCAACATCACCAAATTTGGGGAGCAGATTAGCTAACTTTGTAAAACATTAAGAATAGCAAAGAAATTATCAATTATGAGCAAGTTTGTACACCTTCACGTCCATTCACAATTTTCAATACTCGATGGTGCGTCCGACATTAAAAGCCTTATTAAAAAGGCGAAAACAATGGGCATGAAATCAATTGCGCTTACTGATCATGGGAACATGTTTGGCGTTAAAGAATTTGTGAATACTGTTACCGAAACCAATGAACCGATAAACAAAGAAATTAAAAGAATAAAAAAAGAGATTGCTAAATTAGATACCCAAAAAGAATCTGAAGACGAGCTTAATGAGCTAAAATCAGCATTAAAAGATGAGGAACAAAAACTATTTAAACCAATAATAGGCTGCGAAGCATATGTTGCAGCAAACAGGCACAGTCGCCATAAAGACGATAGGGGTGGCGCCCACCTTGTGGTACTGGCAAAAAACTTAATAGGATACCACAATCTCATTAAATTAGTGTCCTATTCGTGGACCGAAGGTTTTTACCAAAGGCCCAGAATGGATAAAGAACTCCTCAAAAAATACAGCGAGGGGATTATTGTTTCATCAGCCTGTCTTGGAGGTGAAATTCCTCAGGCAATTATTAAAGGCAATATCCAGCGTGCCGAAGAGGTTATCTACGAGTTTAAAGAAATATTTGGAGACGACTTTTACCTTGAGGTAATGCTCCATCCTGTTAAGCCTAACGGGTACGCTGAGAATACTTTTCTTGAGCAAGGTCGTGTTAACAAGGTAATTCTTGAATTAGCAAAAAAAACTGGGGTTAAGTGCATTGCTACCAACGACGTGCATTTTATTAATGCTGAGGATGCACTTGCTCACGACAGATTAATTTGCTTAAATACTGGAAAGGACATTGATGACCCAAACCGCATGCGCTACACCATGCAGGAGTATCTCAAAAGCGAAGAGGAAATGCTCAAACTCTTCCCGAACAACCCCGAAGTTGTGCATAACACCCTTGAGATTGCCGAAAAGGTTGAGTTTTACTCTCTCGACCATGAACCAATTATGCCACACTTTACTCTGCCCGAAGATTTTACAGATGATAACGACTACCTTAAGCACCTTACATTTAAAGGAGCAAAACAACGTTGGGGCGAAAATCTGGACAGCAAAATAGAAGAAAGAATCAACTTTGAACTTGATGTAATTGCCCGAATGGGATACCCCAGTTACTTCCTAATTGTTTGGGATTTCCTTAAGGCTGCCCGCAAAATGGATGTTTCAGTAGGGCCAGGAAGGGGGTCGGCAGCTGGTTCGGCAGTTGCATACTGCCTAAAGATTACGGATATCGACCCAATTAAATACGATTTGCTGTTCGAGCGCTTTCTCAACCCAGAAAGGGTATCGATGCCTGATATTGATATTGATTTTGATGAGGACGGCCGCGAACAAGTACTGCAGTGGGTTGTAAACAAGTATGGCAAAGAGCGAGTGGCACATATAATCACCTTTGGTACAATGGCTGCTAAAATGGCCATTCGTGATGTGGCTCGTGTACAAAACTTACCACTTGCCGAGGCCATGCGCATGGCCAAAATGGTTCCAGAAAGACCAGGTATTAAACTGGCTCAGGCCTACAAAGAGGTTCCAGAACTAATGGAATGCAAAAAATCGCCCAACGAGCTAGTGCGCTCAACACTACAATACGCCGAAGTTTTGGAAGGATCGGTTCGGCAAACAGGAATACATGCATGCGGAATTATTATTGGCCGAGATAACCTTGAGGAGCACATCCCCATATGCATTAACAAGGATGCCGACCTTTACGTAACCCAGTTTGATGGTAGCCACGTTGAGTCAGTTGGTCTGCTTAAGATGGACTTTCTGGGACTTAAAACACTTTCCATCATCAAGGATGCCATAGCTATTATTAAAGAATCAAAGGGTATCGACATAGACCTCGACCAAATTCCCCTTGATGATAAGAAAACCTTTGAGCTATACTCCAACGGCGATACCACAGGGCTATTTCAATTTGAGTCACCCGGAATGAAGAAGTACCTGCGAACGCTTAAGCCCAACCGATTTGAAGACCTTATCGCCATGAATGCACTGTATCGACCAGGGCCACTCGAATATATCCCAAGCTTTATCAACAGAAAGCATGGTCGCGAAAAGATTGAGTACGATATACCCGAAATGGAGGAGTACCTACGCGACACCTATGGCATTACTGTATACCAAGAGCAGGTGATGCTTCTCTCACAAAAACTTGCTGGTTTTACAAGAGGTCAGGCTGATACCCTTAGAAAGGCCATGGGTAAAAAGCTTAAAGATGTAATGGATAAGCTAAAGGCTCAGTTTATTGAGGGTTGCCTAAAGAATGGACACGATGAGAAAAAGGCAGAAAAGGTATGGGTCAACTGGGAAGCGTTTGCACAATATGCCTTCAACAAATCGCACTCCACTTGCTACGCTATGGTATCGTACCAAACCGCATACCTAAAAGCACACTTTCCAAGTGAATTTATGGCAGCGGTGCTTAGCCGCAACCTATCCGACATAAAAAAGATTACCCTTTTTATGGATGAGTGCCGCAGAATGGGAATACAAGTACTTGGTCCGGATGTAAACGAAAGCAACTATAAGTTTACCGTTATGCCCAATGGCGATGTGCGTTTTGGGCTTGGAGCCATTAAAGGGGTTGGCGAAGGTGCGGTAGCCAATGTTATTGAGACCAGAAAAGGTGGAAGATATGTTGACGTTTACGATTTTGTTGAAAAGGTTAACCTACAAACCGTAAATAAAAAGAATTTAGAATCGCTAGTACTCGCTGG
>CALGIR010000259.1 GCA_937915475.1 uncultured Bacteroidales bacterium | reverse complement strand
ACATACCTTGCCGATGCAATTGATGCACTCCTTGAAAACAGAAAGCCCTCGATAACAGAAACTAAAGCCATTGGCTGTAGCATTAAACTGAAAAAATAACTGGTAGAAAACCTCACAAAGAACGCCTTACGATTTGGTTCGTAAGGCGTTTCACTTTATTAACTATATCAAATTATGTTAGCTACCTATAAGCTGCTTGGTTAATCTGCTTAACACTTGTAATGGGTTTTGCTGGATTAAGGTACTTTGCTAAAAATTCGTATATTTTTACCCTCACCTCTTTTGCATGATGAGTATCCATTCTGTCGAAGGAGTGGCCACCAGGAATATCCTGATAGATTTCATATTCAAACTTTTTACCCTCGGCCTTTAACGATTTTATTAAATGCTCCACCTCTAAAACGTTCACATCATCATCGTTTGTGTTTGTATGTATAAGTAGTGGTGTTTGCAACTTATGGGCATTCCACGCAGGGGAGCGTTTACGATACTCGGCAATATTCTCTTCTGCAGTTTTACCAATATGGTATTTTGCTGAGTACAAATCGCGATAATCCTGAGACATATACCCCATACGGGCAACCAAGTCGGATACGGGCACTCCAGCATAAACGCATTGGTAGTCTTTTGGATACTCAAACACATTCATCAGCGATATCATTCCGCCATGACTCCATCCCAGAATACCTATCCTATTTTTATCAACAAACTCATAGTTCTCAATCATATAATCACGACTTGCGTGCGTATCCTGGTTTTCAAGCCCACCATAATCAATTTGCTCCCAAAAACTTTTACCATACCCCGTACTCCCTCTGTACTCAGGGGCAACAACAATATACCCCTGCACCATTAACTCGCGGATAATGTGATAGTAGTAGGTAGTAAAATCGCCATGAACACCGCCATGTGGTAAAACAAGTAATGGATGTTTCCTGGCAAGGTCAATTCCCTTTGGAACAAAAACGTAGGCCCAAAACTTAACGGGATTGAAAGCTCCCTTAGCCGTTGGGTTAGGCACATTGGCTGGTGGGGGACCGTAAAGATACACTTTGTCAACATGCGCAAATTTGTCCATCCGATTGAACCAAAGGACATCGTCAACCATCTTCTGCAATTCATCAATTCTATGATTTAGACCTTCGTTGCGCTCCTGAAGAACTTTTATCTCATTCTGTAAAAACTCTACCGTTTGTGCGAACATCATAAGGGGTAAGAATAGGAATAATGCAATAAATAATCTTTTCATGTGAGCAAAATTTAATATTAAATCTACTAGAACTTACGTTAAGTATTTACGTTTGAATGTCGTTTAGTTAACAAGATGTAACCTACTATTTAATTTTAGCCATCCCCTTCGACTTCGCTCAGGGTGACGGTCAGGATGAGCTGCCTGCCCTGAGCGAAGTCGAAGGGTAGTCGAAGCCGACAGCCTTAACTAAACGACATTGATTTACGTTTAATTTGATGGGTAATTTTTTAAAAAGTTTAATCACCTGTGGCAAATATACGCTATGCAATTGTTGGTTCAAAAAAAAAGGCATTATGTTTGTTTTACACAAGTATTGCCTAAATTTGCCAAGTATCAGAATTTATTCGATTTAACACTCCTAAAATGAAAAAATCCTTAATCATTACCCTTACCCTAGCATTGCTTTCGCTATTTGCCATTGGCCAAAATGAGGTTGATGCAACCCACATAAAACGTTCGACAGATAAGGTTAAAATTGAAGGAAAATACTACTATATCCACATCGTGCGCAAAGGAGAAACTCTATACTCCATTAGCAAGGCTTACAATGTAAGCCAAGTTGAAATTGCTATGGAAAACCCCGATATATACCTTGGCTTACAGGTTGACCAAGCACTAAAAATCCCTATTAAGGATATGGATACCAGCGAGTTTGATTTGGATGACAAGTATATATACCACGTAGTAAAGCGTAAGGAAACACTCTTTAGCCTAACCCGAAAATATGAGGTTTCCATGGAGGATATAATTGCTGTTAACCCTGAGGTTGAGCAAGGGCTCAAGGCAAACCAAGTTGTACTTATACCCAAGCAAAGCGTAAAGACCATTGACGATGGTTCGCCCCAAGAATCCAATAGATTTATCTACCATGAGGTTAAACCTCGTGAAGGATTTTATTCCATTACCAAAAAATATGGAGTTTCTGAAGAAACAATAAAGCGTTTCAATGAAGATTTGGTAAAGGATGGGATTAAACTGGGTACAGTTCTTAAAATCCCCCAAAACCCAAACGATACTTTACTTATTGACGAACAGCACTTTACAGTTATTAAAGATTCTGAATTCGCCCAATCCTCGGAATATTTTACCCCTGATGTTGTTTGCGATACCTTTAACTATAATCGCTGGAAAGATGTTTACAACATCAGCCTTTTGCTTCCATTTACACAAGAAACAACTGTTGAGCAATCCGATGAGTTTGAGGAAGACCAAACAAGCGAGATACATGCTAGAGAGTCACGCCCCAAAAGCCATATTTCACAACAAAGTTCCTACTTTCTCGATTTCTATCAGGGTCTGCTTATCGCCCTTGATTCGTTAAAAAAAGGAGGTTTTTCGATTAATCTTAATGTGTACAATTCTGCAAAAAGCGCAACGGAAGTTGAGAAGCTAATCCAAAGCGACAAGTTAAAGAACTCGAACCTAATCATCGGACCTGCATACCCCGAATGCCTGAATCCCGTTTCCAAGTATTCGGCCGAGAATAGGATTCCCCTTATTTCGCCCCTTTCGCCAAACAACCACATGACTAGCCAAAGCCCATACTTCTTTCAGGTTAACCCATCGTTTATAACTCAGCTAAAGGAGTTTGTTAAGCAGATTGATATTTGCACAGGGGCAAACATTATACTAATACATGAAAACGACAGCACTAACCAAGGGATGCTAAACCATTTTAAGTCGTTTATCAATCATAGAATCTCCCAGTGCACAAGCCCCAACTTTATCCACTTTAAGGAAGTAACCTACAAAGCTGGCAGCCCTGCGCCCGATGTTCAGGAGCGCATAAGCCATAGCCTCTCACTAGACAGAAACAATTTGATTTTTGTTCCATCCAATAACGAAGCCTTTGTAAGCGATTTACTTGGTAACCTTAATGCACTAGCCACAGTCTACAAATACTCTGTTGAGGTTTATGGGTTTCCGCGTTGGCAGAAATTTAGAAACGTTCAAACCGACTACTATTACCAGCTTGGATTAAAGTTATTTACGCCATTCTATATCGATTACTCTAGGCCTTGCGTAAAATCATTTATTGCAAATTACAGGGATGCCTTTAGAGTTGAACCTACACAATACGCCTTTCAGGGATACGACGTTGCCTTCTACTTTCTATCTGCAATGAAAAAATATGGTGTCGATTTTATGTACTGCCTCAAAAACTTTGAAGTTGAACTGCTTCAATCTGAGTTTAACTTTGCCAAAAAAAGTGCTATGGGCGGTTATGAGAATAACGCCATAAGAATAATTAGCTATACAAAAGATTTTGACATCAAACTGCTTCAGGTAAAAAGAGAGAGCCAGACTCCCTCTCCTTCAATTTATATAGATGAAGAGGGACAAGAAAGAAAAGAGGCAATATGGTAAAGTTTGGTTAACTAAATTGCCTAATACCATTGGATATGATTACCGATTCTATGAAGAATAACACTCGCCTATCCATCACTGCTGGCTGGGTTTCAATTTTAACAAACCTAGGTCTTTTTGCGGTTAAGTATTGGGCCGGCATAATTAGTGGGTCAGTTGCGCTTATTGCCGACGCATGGCATACGCTAAGCGATGCCATTAGTTCAATTCTGGTTGTTGGGGGTGTTGCCCTTTCGCAGAAACCTGCTGATAAAGACCATCCATTTGGGCATGGCCGATACGAACTTGTAGCAACGATTATTATTGGTTGCCTGCTCATCTGGGTTTCGTACAGTTTTTTTGTTGAATCGGTTGAACGATTACTGAATAAGGAGGCCGCCAACTACGGAACTATAGCCATTGTTGCTACAATTTTATCCATTGCTGTTAAGGAGGGGTTAGCACAATACTCTTTCTTTATAGCAAGAAAAACTAAGTCGAAGGTAGTTGCAGCCGATGGCTGGCATCATCGTAGCGATGCCATTTCATCAGTAATTATTCTTGTGGGTATTTTTGTGGGTAAATATTTTTGGTGGATAGATGGTACACTAGGGATAATTGTATCAATTTTCATACTCTATACTGCATATAAAATCATTAAGGAATCGTCGCAAACTATTCTTGGTGAAAAGCCATCAACTGACCTAGTTAAAGAACTTGTTGATACTTCAAATGCTGCTGCAGGCAGCAATGTTTACCCCCACCATTTTCATATTCACAACTACTTAAATCATAAAGAGTTAACATTTCATATTTATCTGCCCGATGAATTGACCATCAGCAGGGCGCATGAAATAACCAACGCTATTGAGAGTAGGATTTCTGATGAAATGGGAATTACCGCCACCATCCATGTTGAACCCCACGAGCATATGCTAGAGGATAACGACGAAATTGCGTAGGCTAATCAGTAATTAGGGTCATCTCTTCAACTAATCGTTTGGCATTTGCAAACTTATCAATAACAAAAAGCACATAACGGATATCTACGGCTATTGTACGCTGCATATGTGGTTCAAACATAAAATCGCACGCCATGGCTTCAAGATTACCATCGAAAGCAATTCCCACCAAATTACCATTGGCATTTAGTATCGGGCTACCAGAGTTCCCATTTGTTATATCATTATCAGTAAGGAAACAAACAGGCATCCCTACAGAGTCGGCATAGTTACCATAATTCTTATAAAAATATAACTCTTTCAATTTGGAAGAAACCTTAAATATATCACTGTAGGGATTTTCCTTCTCCATTACTCCGCTCAAATAGGTGCTTGGATGCATTATTATTCCATCCGAAGGCTTATAACCAATCACTTTCCCATACGAAAGTCTCATGGTTGAATTGGCATCAGGGTAAAACGTTTTATCTGAGTCCATCTCTAGATATCCGTTATTAATCGTTTTGTAAGCCATGCGAAGCTTGTGCCTATGGGGTGCCATTGTATCGCTTAGGGTAGCGGAATAAACTTCGAGACTAAACTGCAACATAAATAACGGGTCGTAAACCAGGCTATCCAAATTGGGTTGGACCAAAAACTGCTCCATTCGCTCCTGCGATGTAAAAATTGAATGGTCGTAAAAATGCTCAACCAGATAAGGGATAAAAAAATCCGGGTATTCCTGACTTATAATTTCTTTAAGCATTGGCTCACCAATTGTGTCGGGCATATACTTAACAAAATTAACTAGAGCTGCGGAGTATAGCTGCATATCAATCTCAGGGTAAAAGTTCTCAAATATCTCTGGCAGTTGTTTGGTAATGCGCTTTGCCTCCTTTTTCACTTTCCGCTTAGAAACCTTGTCGCTCAACATCAACGAAAATAGTTCGTGTAATTCGTAAATGTTATTGCTAACCTCGATGGGCCAATTTATAATAGCACTAATTGCGCGGTACTGCTCTTCAAACTGGTTCTCTCCAACAAAGCGGTAATACTCCTCAATGTCTGTAAGGGCTTGAAGATAATCGCTTCGTTCAATGGGACTTTCATAAACCCATTGCAATAACCTATCCTCCCGTTCCTTCATCCTTTCCACAACATCAAAACGTATCATCGATTCTGCTTGGTAGGTATCCTTTTGCCAAAAATTCACCAGCATATCATGCGTATCGGTAAAGTCAACCTTTGCCTTGGCATCGCTATGCATTCCATCCTTAATGTTATTGATAAATTTCCCCCATACATCATCAACCCAAGGGGCAACCACATCGCGCTCGTGCTGCGCATGGAATGATGTTGAAAACCTGTGAGTAGTGCCAGGGTACCCTAAAATCATGGTAAAGTCATCCTCTTCCACTCCACTCATCGATATGGGAAAGTGGTGTTTGGGCTTATAAGGTTTATTCCTTTTGCTGAAATCAGCTGGCATTCCGTTGGGAGATGCATAAATTCTAAACAGGGCAAAATCGCCGGTGTGCCTTGGCCATCGCCAATTATCGATATCACCCCCAAAGTTCCCAATGCTCGATGGAGGAGCACCAACCAGACGGACATCGGTAAACCTTGTGTAAACAAAAAGCATATACTGATTATGGTTAAACATGGGCACTACATCAAAATACTCATGCTTACTGGATAATTTTAAATTCGATATATAATCTGAAATCACCTCTTTCTCCTTTATAAAAAAATCTTCATACGTCACATCGCCCATTAATTGTACAATAGTTTGGGTAACATCCTCAACCCGATTCAGGATAGATGCTGTTTTGCCCGGAACAGGAAGTTCCTCTTCGTAACTACTTGCCCAAAAGCCATCGCGTAGCAAATTTTGCTCAACTGATGAATGGAACTGAATATCGCCTACAGCACAATGATGATTGGTTAATGTAAGTCCATAGGGAGAAACTATCTCTGCTGTACATCCACCATCGTCGAGCTGCACCACAGCATCCTTTAGACAATTGCGATTGATGCTATAGATATCCTCGGCGGTAAGCTTTAGCCCAAGTTTCTGCATCTCGTGCATATTCTTGTTCAGCAATGATACTAACCACAT
>CALGIR010000258.1 GCA_937915475.1 uncultured Bacteroidales bacterium | reverse complement strand
CAATCGAAATTCTTACCTATGGGTGGTACAATGAGCACCACCCATAGGTAAGAATTTCGATTGGGCACAAGGAAAAACCCCCCTAGTGCAATGGATGAAAGTATGTAGTTAAACCCAATGTAGCTGTAGTGTACCTCAGAGAACTTAGCCCCAATAAGCATATAAAATAAGTATGCTGTATAAAAGCCAATAAGCGACAGGGTGAAACCAATCCGTGAGTAGGTTAATAAGCCAATTGCTAGAATTACACCCGTAAACAAATTGTACTGGAATAGTATGGCACCAAGCGAAAGGAAATAGCTCCTAATGGAGCTGGGTAAGGGGATGTTATTCCACCATTCGTATAGCTTAACCAGCGAGCCGCCACCAATTATATATAAGTCGTTGAGCGTGTAAATACCTCTCTCGTTCAGGCCAAGCTCCATAAACTCCCTTGATGCAAGAGTTAATATCCAAAGCGAAATTACAAAGGGTATACTTAGGTATGGTAAAGCATATTTGCCTATCACCCCCTCAAGTGATACAGAGATAAATAGGGTGAGTATTGCTGCTAAAAAAACGATTAGCAGAAGCAGTGCTCCAGGTTGAAAGTAAATTCCCAGGCCTAAGCCAACCAGCAATGAGTTGAAGCCAAAGAATCCTTCGGTTATCTTGTACTTGTTTAACCCAAGCCAATATGCAATAAGGTTTGTAACAACAACCGCAAACAGGCCAAATACACCTGTGTAAAAATCGACAAATGTTGCTAAAATCAGGAGGCTAGAAAAGGTTTTTTTAGTGGAGAAGAAGACCTGACCGTAGCTATTTAGTACACTTTTAAAAAACCAGTGAATATTGCTCATTGCTGAAGTTTTTAATCTCAGGATTACTCCAATTGGAGTACTTTAAGTTGGTTTATTTAAGATGTTCAGGAACAACCTCTAAGTGATTTATGGTCTCTAGCGTTTCGGCTTTTTTAATGACATGAGCCTTACCCTGTGTGTCAATAAGCATAACATTGGGGCGAAGCGTTATAAACTGCATCCATTGGGTGTTGTTATATGCGCCAATCCTTTTCACCACATAGTGATCGCCCTTCTTTAGCAATGGAAACATAATGCTGCTTCTTACCACATCAATATTCATACAAAGTGGGCCGTAGATGGTTGTGTCCTCGGTCTGCTCCGATGTGTGTTGGGCAGGACGGATATCATGCTCATACCAAAAGGCAGTGAATAGGAGGTTTACGCCAGCATCAATTATGGTTGCCCTGCGCCCATCGGCCAGTCGTTTGTTCGCAACTACTGTGCCCATTAGGTATCCGGCATCGTCAATAAGGGCTCTGCCCGTTTCGAGTATAAGTAACGGTAGATTTTCGGGTTTAATCTCCGATTTCATTATAGCTGATGTAATTGCTTCGGCAAAATCATCGAAAGATGGAGTTGTATCGGTGCCAGGGTAAAAAGCTCCCCTTAGGGTGTTCTTTGATGCAAAACCACCGCCTATATCAATGTATTTAATGGTATGCTTGTGCTTGCGCTCAAGTCCAATCATTAAATCGGCAAGTTTGGTTGCTGCCACTGTGTAAGCACTTGTGGTCATCATGTAGGTTCCAATGTGAGAGTGGATTCCCACTAAATCCATTTCCTTGCAAAGCATAATTCGGTTAAGGGCATCCCATGCCTCACCGTTTTCGTAGTTAAAACCAAACCTATCCCACAGCGGGTATATGCCCGTATCCATATTTACCCGGATGGCAACTTTGGGGCGTATTTTTGTTGTGCTAGCCAAATCAATTATTTCATAAAGCTCATCGAAATGATCGATATGAATTAGTGATCCGTTCTCAATGGATTTTGTAAGATCAGAGGTTGTTTTGTATGGTCCATTGAAAATTATTTTCTCGCCAGGTACACCATTGGCAATGGCTTTATCGTATTCAAAGCCGGATACAACTTCTGCCCATGAGCCCTCGCTATGGAAAATCTGGCATACGGCATTCAGGTAGTTGGTTTTGTAGCTCCATGCAAATTGCACTTTAGGATATCGAGACGAAAAAGCCCTGTATGCATCTTTATAGGTTTTCCGAATAGTGGTCTCTGAAATGGCAAAGGTTGGTGATCCATACCTTTCGATTAGTTCTGTTACAGGGATTCCTTCAATTTGAGTAATGGGCTCAAGGTGGGTTGATATTCCAAACTTACTGGGTAAGCCAGCGTTTAGTTTTTGGATTATTGGGCGCTCAAAGGGTAATTTTTCCATGATGGGATGTTTAGATAAAAATGTTTTGTAGTTTGTTTATAGCTCGCCTAGTGTAGATAACTTTTCGAATTCAGAGATATTGCGGATCATGTCGTATGAGTATCGGATAAACATCTTACCAACATCATAAGTTTTGAAGCTTTCGACTTCTTGCCCAAGGGCAAGTTGCACTAAGGCCTCGGGAAGGTTTTGCCCCGCACCAACGGCAAGGTATACCCAAGCTGGGAGGCGTGGATTAATTTCGATAAGGTAGAGCTCGTTTTTTGATGTTTTAATCAACTCCAATTCCATTCCTCCCCGCCAATGCGTTGAACCAATTATTTTGTGGGTTAGCTCAAGCATGTTCTGATCGTCAAGTGTAATTCCTCCCCAGGCCTTGCCCTTATCGGTAATATATTGCTTGCGCATTGGAACGGCTCCAATGGTATTACCTTTACCGTCGCCAAGGGCTACAACATTTACCTCGGTTCCTTTAACAAACTCTTGAATGATAATTGGCAGACCCCATTTCGCTGATATTTTGTGAAAATACATTCGTGCTTGTTCCTTATCGTAGGCTATGTAAGCATCGTAAAATTTGCCCTTTACAACGTACGGAAAAGCGAAATCATCATTTAGGGTTTCAATTTCGGCCAAACTACCTATGGACTTGCTAAAGGGAACTTTTACATCGTATTTTTTGCCAAATTCGGGTAAATTGGCTTTGTGCCTTTCCTCAAATTGCTTTAGAGTTGGTAGGAAGGTGTGTATCCCCATAGCCTTAAGCTGATCGGCCGATTTCATAAAAGCATAAAGTTCGGCATCAAAGTTTGGGATAAGTACATCAATCTTTTCGATTTTATTGATATAGCGAATACGCTCCATAAGCGAATCTACTCCTTCGGAGGGGTACGGAACCTTGTAACTCTTATCCACCAAATCGTGCATGTAAGCACCAGGTTCGAGATTCTCATAGGCAAGACCAATAATTCTGGGTTCAAAAAGTTTCGAATCTCTAATTCCTCGGGCAACAGGTATTCCAGGTCCAGGACTATCAATATTGTTTAGCCCCGAGATCGCAACGGTTAAATTTTGTCTATTCATAATCTTCAATTAGTTGCATGTGCTTAAGGGTAGCTACAAAATCGTAGTAGTAACGTTCAAAGGAAGAGGAATCAACATCGTACTTGGATGTAAATGCTGTGCTAATATCTGCAAACGGTTTATCTTGTTTTATCATTTCAAGAATTTCAATACCAACAGGGTTTAAAGTAAATGAATCGCCCGTTGTGGGGTCGAATATGAATCCCGTTTCGCTAATTGCGATATTCTTTTTTAGTTTCATCTGTCTATTTATTTGTTTTCAAAGGTACAGTTGGAACATCCATGGGATAGTCATTAACATGTGTGTTAAGGCATTATCATGGATGTTTCATCTGTTAATAATTTGTTTTCAATTGCCACATGCCTGTCCGACCTGTCTGCCGATAGGCAGGCGTCAGGCGGGGAACATTCATGGTGCAGCCATTCTCCTCTTAACGTGGTTAGCATGAATGTATCATTGGTTTAACTATTTATGTACGGCAAAAATATAGGGCGGCTCGTGATTATTAGGGTAAAGTATATATGACTCGTTTTTTATTAAGAACTTGCGTTTAGGGGGAGGATTTATTTCGTAAAGGGTATAAGTAATTCATAATCTATAGCTTAAACAACGCTTGAGTTGAAATGTTTAAACACTGTCTTCAAAATTAGTAACTTTATCGTCCATAATTACAGGTTCACCATTTTATTTGGACCGACCAGAAAATGAAAAGATACTGCACATAGCCTGTTACAAGTTTATAGCACATTACAACAATAGACGAGACGATTCCTCGTTAAAGGCCAATACATCAGTCTCTGTATATCAAACAGCAGCGTAATTTATAAACAGGAACAATTTTTTGTATATTTAACCCCATAAATATCAGGAAAAAACTATGTTTAAGTAGAAAACTATCCAGTCAAACTAGACCATCTCATGTTGTAATCATTTTACCCAATGATACTGAATGCCAGCACGTTAAATTGTTTTGGAAGTAATAGCCACATCAAGCCATTAATACATATTTCTGACTGTTAGGTGATTACACTCTTTGTTATGTACTAAGAAAAACTCTATGAAGTTAACAAGATTCCTCTTCATAATATTTCTATTTAATGCATTAACTATAAGTGCAAATAATGTTTCCGACAGCCTAATAAAAATACTGCATGGAAAAACATTAAATGAAAAAGTAGAAATCTATTATCAAAACTCTATCCTACAGATTGATAACGATATTTTAAAAGCTATAAGTTATGCTAGAAAATCGTATCAACTTTCCTTACAGACAAAAAATAATAAAGCTGAAACTAAAGCACTAATCAGTCTTGGCAAATGCCTTACAGCAGTTCAGAAATACCAGGATGCTTTTGATACTTTGGATATTGCACTACAAATTGCAATCAAGAATAGTTACTCAATAGAAGCTGCAGATGCTTATAATGCAATTGGCAATGTTTATTTTAGTATTTCTGATTATGATAAGTCAATATATAATTACTTCAAGTCATTAAAAGTGATTAGTGAAAATCCAATAAAAATAAAACCATTAATAAACATTGCAAATATTTATAATAAACTTGGGGACTATGAGCTTGCTATGGATTATTATAATCAAGCAAAAACAATTGCTGAGCAAGAAAATCTAAAAAAACATATAGCCGCTTGTAATTTGAATATTGGAATTTGTTTTATGAGAAATAGTAAATATGATAAATCTAGGTCTTTTCTTGCTGAAGCTCTTGAACAAATGCGGGAGCTAGATGATGATAAAGGGGTTAGTATTGCATTAACAAATTTAGGCTTTATCTATAATACTCTTGGTAATCATAAAGAAGCATTAAACTATTATTTTCAATCCAGTATTATTGCAAAAAAGATAGGACTGGAAAACTGTTTAGTAGACAATTACTATAGCATTGGAAATGTTTATTTGCATGAAGAAAAATATCAAGAGGCGCAAATATATGCAGAAAAAAGTTTGGAAATAGCACAGCAAATTAACTCTTTATCGCAGCAAGTATCTATTTACCAGCTATTTTCTTATATTAATTCAGGCCAAAAAAAATATCAAGAAGCCTTATATTATCATGAGCGGTATACCACTTTAAAAGACTCCATAGTCAACCTGGAATTATTTAATAAAATACATAATGAAGAAATAAAGTATAATTCCTTGAAGAGGGAGAAAGAAATGGAGATTTTGCATAAAAAGAAACAAATTAGTGACTTGCAATTAAAATTTACTTTAATTCTACTTTACGAAGTTAAAGAAGTGCAGCAATCAGTTGTATATCAATAT
>CALGIR010000257.1 GCA_937915475.1 uncultured Bacteroidales bacterium | reverse complement strand
TTAAATATGCGCATGGTGATGCACCCGAGGGTCTAGAAGATTATGAAAAGAGAGGACTGAAGTATGGGATTGATGGTAATCTGAATGAAACCAACCCAGAATCAATGCCATATGCAACTTGGGGTGATATTTCTAAAGAAGATCCTACTCATATCCTTGTAACCTTTACATCAAGTTATCAGGGTGATTATTTTATTGGTGCGCCTGGCAGTAAACTATTGGTTGATAACTTCAAACTGATTTATTAACAACTTTCATTCAAATTAAAATGGCCTTCGTAATATTAGGGAATTAATTAAAAACTCCACAAAGTAGGATTAATATAAGTCTTCTTTGTGGGGTTTGTTTTTGGGATAGATTTTTCCTAGTATCAACCTTGAGGTTCTACAGTTTTAGGTTAATACCAAGAATACACACATCGTCAATCTGCTCGTACCCCTGTCTATGCTCTTCAAAAGCTTGGTTTATTGCTATATACTGTTCATCGATATTGAGGGTAGATATGCTCTCCATTAACTTTACAAACTTGCGCCTGCCAAACTTTTTAAACGATGGGTTCATCTGATCAGTAAAACCGTCGGTGGTAAGGTATAACGATATTTTCTGCGAAACATCAATTGCGTGATTTGTAAAGCAGCGATTTTTCTCTAGTTGAAAGCCTCCTACAGAACGTGGATCGCCATTAATTCTAGTAACTTCTCCATTCTTCACTAAAAACAATGGCCGACTTGCCCCTGCAAAAGTGGCCTCTTTAGCAACTGTATCAATTGCAATTAAACAAATATCCATGCTTGCATGTGCTTTGCTATTGCTTGTATCCTGGTTCAGTACATGCCTAACCTCTTTGTGCATTACTTCAAGAATCAGGGCAGGATCCTTAGTCCCCCACTCATTCACAATTTGATTGAGCAGTGTATTCCCAATCAGTGACATGAACGCTCCAGGAACTCCATGCCCTGTACAGTCAACAACGGCTGCAAAAAGCAGATCATCAACAGCACTAAACCAATAAAAATCGCCCGAAACAATATCCTTTGGCATAAAAAAGACTAGGTGGTTTGGAAAGAAACTTGTTAATTCTTGCCTATTCGGGAGTATTGCCTGCTGAATTGTTTGCGCATACTCAATACTGCTAATAATTCTGTCGTTTTTATCTTCAATTATGCGCTGCGAGTGCTCAAGTGTTTGATTTTTCTTCTCAATCTCATCCCTTTGCGAAAGAATCTCTTCCTGCTGTTGGAGCAACTCCTCATTCTTCTCTAAAATCTGTATCTGTTGACGATTTAACTGACGATTTATTCTTTGTTTAGTCTTATATGCACTGTAAATAATAACTGCGATAATTAAAAGAACTATGAATGCAAAAATCAGAAAATTGCGGACTAGCTTTTGCCTTCGTGCATTTTCCTTAACCAATATGTCACGTTTTGTCTGTTCGAGATTAGCTTGCTGCATCTCCTTTTCAAACTTGTAAAGCATCTCTGTCTGAACCATTTGCTTCATCTGGTCTTTGTTGAAAATACTATCCCGTGCCTCAATATAATTTTTATAATAATAAAAAGCCTTTTCAGTTTCATTGGTTTGTTCAAATATTTGGCTAAGTTTTTGGTTTGCGTCAACAATAATATCAAGTGCCGAAATCTCCTTGGCGTTTGCTAGTGCTTGATACAAATAGGTTTTAGCCTTTTCAATCCCATGTTTCTTTTGTGAAAGTTCGGCAAGGTAAATCTGGCATTCAGCCAACCTCTGCCTATTGTCAATCTCAATAAAAATATCTAGAGCCCTTAACAAATAACTTTGACTCAAACCATAATCTCCCAAAGAACAATGTATTGAACCAATTTCATTGTACAAAATCCCGATGCTATCATCATCAATATCCCTATCTTCACTTCTCTTCACCAATACAAGAGCCTTAAGAAAATAGTCAAGCGCTTTATCGTACTGTCCTAGGTTTTTGTAAACCTCACCTACGTTGATATACGAAATCGAAATTCCATAATCATCTTCCCTTATAAGTTCTAATTCCAGCGAGGCAAGGTAGTACTCCAACGATTTTTGAAAGTTATTTTGGTAGAAATAAACAATCCCAATATTATTAAAGGTAACAGCAGTGCCTGCGGAATCATTTATTTGTTGGTAAAGTTTTAAAGAATTGAAAAAAAACTCAAGAGCCTCCGAGTAGTTCCCTTGGAGTCTATATATTGCCCCTATCTCATTCAATGCCGATGCTTGACCACTTAATATACCAAGGGTTTGAAAATGCTCATTGCTCATAAATAGATATTTGAGCGATTGTTGATAATCACCATTCACTCTACTAGCTTTGCCCATGTTCAGGAGCAACTGAGCTACTCCATCGAGCATTCCCTCCTCTTCACATGCAGCAATGGCTATTTTCGATAAGCTAAGAGATTGGGCTAATTCACCTTCGTCATATAAGGCCATTGCCTCCCCATAAAGAATTATTGCCTTATCCTTTCCCGCTAAATTAGAATTTGACAAAGTATCTTCGTACTGGCTGTAGGTTAGGCCCGAAATACAAAGCAACAAGAATGATATTATAAAAAACCTGGGTAACCGCATTCAAAAAATATTATGCAACAGCATGTATTGATACAAAATTAACATTTTAAATTATAAGCAGCTTCATAAGGATAAAACTATGGTTAAAAAAAGAGACGTATGCAGAAATCAAAGGGACTGAGGTTAAGAGTATCCCCGAGTACATAAAAGTAAGGTTTCTACAAGATACCTTGAATGGCAACAATCAATGTCTGAATCGTCGGGGAAAATTTTTCAGCAGCCCATCTATGCAATCAACTGACACAATCTTATCGGCTGGATAATTTCCCCTACGCAAAAGGCCGCCAATATATTCTTTAAAGGAAATCATGCTGAATGATATCTCGGTAGATATTCACAACAAGTTAAGCAGAAAATCTCTCAAGACGCTAATTATAACAGAGTGAGAATAAACTCCTTTCCAGTTCAACCTTAAAGTCCATAAGGTATAAACCGTCAAGTTCATTTCTTGCCGTTGTTTTTGGCTTAGTTTAATAGGTATTTACAATGGGTACAAAACCACTCTCAATTTCCCACTAGCTTTGCTGCCAATTGGTTTATGGTGTAACTCTCTGGAAATTCCGCAATAGCTTCCTGATAATATTTTTTGGCTAAGTCCCATTTTTCCTCTCTAATATAGAGTTTAATTATCATCTCAAAAGACTCCTCTTTACCCCACGAGGGTAAGCGGCTGTTTTGCACCTTTTGAGCAGGCAGCGAGATGGCTTTCAGTAGATGCTTTTCAACCTCTTGACTTATTCCGTACTTTTCTGGGGCGTAAAAATTGTTGCTTGCAAAAACATAGTAAGCCCTAAGGTTTGTTGAATCTATTGCAAGAGCTTGTTTTGCGCTTTCCTTTATATCATCTGAAATATATCTTGCTTTTGCCCCTTTAAACTGAACACTAAAACCTTGAAGCATCGCAAGGAGCGCGTAGTCCTCAGAATTTTTCTTTTGAATCTCGGTTAACCAATCTATTCCCTTGTCAATTTCCTTTTCGGCAATTTTCCTTTCGCCTTTTTTAAGAAAATAG
Source organism: uncultured Bacteroidales bacterium (assembly GCA_937915475.1). Taxonomy (GTDB): domain Bacteria; phylum Bacteroidota; class Bacteroidia; order Bacteroidales; family Tenuifilaceae; genus Perlabentimonas. The sequence goes on along the minus strand of CALGIR010000257.1, from coordinate 3,806 downwards.
ATTGAAGAGTAAAATTGCAAGTATGAGCGCCAATATATAATGATGCCCTGCTCCTCTTTTGTGCTGAGTTCTTCAAGTTCATTGCTCATTTTCAGTAGCGGTTTATGGTCTTGCTGCATTAAGCTTTGAACAAAAGCCTCATAAATTTTGCTTTCAATACCCATAAGCAGGGTATCTGGATACACCTGCTCCACTTGAGTTTTGTAGTCCATTTCAGCAGTATTTGACAATTCGTTTGTATTCCTAGTATAGGAAACAAATAGCAATGAAATAAATAATAATCGTATCATAATTGTGGAGTTTTATAAATTAGTTTACACTATAAACCAAATAGTTAAAAAAATTATTGCAGATATTTCTTTAATGCTTTAACGTACTCTTCAAAAGCATCAATCCCATTTTTTGTAATCTCAACTGAGGTATGCTGATAGTTGTTTAAAAACCCTTTGGTAATGGTTATATACTTCTCCTTCTCTAGCTTTTTTAGCTGCACGCTGATATTGCCTGAGGTAGCCTTTGTAACCTCTTTCAGCTCGTTAAAATCGGCTGCACCATTGCTTATTAAATAAGAAATAATAGCCAATCGCAATTGGGAATGCAGTAAGGGATTAAGGTCTTCAAACATTTTGTTTTTTCTTATGCTGAATCATCAATATAATTCCAGGGATTGCCACTGCAACTATAGAAATTATACTCATTAGTAGGGGTTGATATATCCATTTAATACTGAAACATATAAATGCCGAAAGGTTAATCAGAATACCAGAAAAAAGCAATAGCCTGCTTTTTATGGCAATTGCTGATATAAAAATGCCAACCGATAGCAGAATAAGGGTAACGGGTATTAGGTTTTCTTTAAGTGTTGGGAAAAACACAAAAGCTACAACAAACATGTTAATTGCTAAAAACAACCACCCATAAGAAACTATTTTAGCAATTTGGTTTCCTTGCCTCTTTCCCTTCTTTTTTCTAAAATAGAAAATAGTAAATACACCCCCAATGGGCATTAGCAGATAAGGGTACCAACTAATGGCATAGTATTCTTTCTGGAGTAGGATGAACTGTCCAAGGGATGTTAGTGCATTTAACAGACCCCAAAACAGGTAAATAAAGCCATTCTCTTCAAACCTATTTCTGGCTTGGGTAATTACCTGGGAAATCAGCTCAAAGTTTTTTTCAACCGACAGTTTATCTGTTTTCATAGGGACAAATTTTTAGGTGCAATACAAATATAAACTAGTTTACACTATAAACCTAATTTATTTTAAAAATTTTTATCACGGTATGAGAATTAATTTAAAATTCTGGTTGTATAAACATGTAACTCTTTAAGAATGTGCCGAATAACTTTGTGACCAATATTATTAGCCCAATTAAACAATAAGGATTATCCATAAACTTATATCTTTGGGATTTTGGTGTACAAATTAAAATAGATTACCGATGGTTTTTACCGAGACTAAGGGTATAAAATTGGCCCATTTTGAAAATTTACTGCAGCATCGTAAAGCAATTTCGCATTTTGTAACTACCCGGCACGGCGGTGTCACCGAGCTAACGTACGGTACTTTCAACCTGAGCCTTAACCAAACAGACAATCCTAACTCTGTACTAGAGAATAGGCAACGACTTGCCAATGCCCTTGGCATCAAACCTACCGATTTTGTTTTTCCAATCCAGGTTCATGGAACTAATATACTACGTGTGTTTGAGGAAGACCGAAGTAAAGGAGCGCTTACCAATGATGATGCTTTTTCCAATGTCGATGGATTTATAGCTAATACCAAAGGGCTTTGCATTGTCTCCATGGCAGCCGATTGCGTTCCAATAGTACTCTTCGACCCCATAAATAAGGCAATTGGAGTTGCCCATTCGGGTTGGAAAGGCACCGTTTTACAAATTCCAGCATACCTGGTACGTGCAATGCAGCGCGAATTTAGCTCTAACCCAAACGATTTAATAGTTGGAGTTGGTCCATCGGGTGGTCCCTGCTGCTACGAGGTGGGACAAGATGTAATTGATGAGGTTGCCTCAAAGTTCGATATTGATAGTGTAATAATTAGGAGAGATGGAAAAACGGTTTTCGATTTGTGGGAAGCCAATCGAATAACTCTCATTGAATCAGGGATTAAGCCACAAAACATTGAGATATCAGGAGTATGCACAATATGTCAAAACCATAATTTTTTCTCGGCACGCCGTGGCGATGATGGCAGGTTTGCCGCAGGAGTTTTACTCCTATAATTTAAGATTATTCCTTAAAATTTGTATTTTGCACGGCATTTATAAAGAACGAACAATCAATATTATAAACCAAATTAACTAAACACATGTCACAAAATCCAGAGCAACAAGTGATTAAGGGTATACCCGATAATGCCTATCGGGAACTTGCCCCTGGCGAGGTATATGAACCATTAATGTCGCCACTAAAAATTGTACCTGAGGTTAGTACCTACTCTGTAACTTGGGGTTTAATTATGGCTGTAATATTTTCAGCAGCAGCAGCTTACCTTGGTCTTAAAATTGGGCAGGTTTTTGAGGCAGCAATTCCCATTGCCATTATCGCCATTGGCCTATCATCCATATCAAAGCGCAAAAATGCGTTGGGCGAAAACGTAATAATCCAATCAATTGGAGCCAGTTCGGGAGTTATTGTTGCTGGTGCTATTTTCACCCTACCAGCCCTTTATATACTTAATCTCGAGGCGGCATTCTATCAAGTTTTCCTCTCATCATTACTAGGTGGTGTTCTGGGTATTTTATTTCTAATTCCATTCAGAAAATATTTTGTTGCCGACATGCACGGCAAGTACCCTTTTCCAGAGGCAACAGCAACCACAGAAGTATTGGTGTCGGGCGAAAAAGGCGGAAGCCAAGCTAAGTTATTATTATTGAGCGGGTTAATTGGTGGATTATACGATTTTATCATTGCAACTTTTGGATGGTGGAGCGAGGTTTTCACTACTAGGGTTATCCCATTTGGTGAGTTAATGGCGGATAAGGCTAAAATGGTTTTTAAGATAAACGTTGGTGCTGCCGTTGTTGGTTTGGGTTATATTATTGGACTTAAATATGCTGCAATAATCTGTGCTGGTTCGTTTGTTGGCTGGTTTGTTTTTATTCCCTTCCTTAACTATTTTGCCGATGGAAGGACGATTGCTGTAGGAACCAATGCAATGGACCTAATTGGCAATATGAGTGCTGAGCAAATGTTCGAACACTATATCCGTCCCATTGGTATTGGTGGTATTGCCATGGCAGGGGTTATTGGTGTTATTAAATCATGGAAAATAATTAAGCAAGCCATTGGCTTAGCAGTTTCCGAAACCGTGGGTCGTAAGGGTGCTGCCGATAAGGAAGTTTTACGTACCCAACGAGACCTACCAATGAAAATTATTGGTTTTGGTATTCTTGCTACTACAATCCTAATCTTCATTTTCTTCCAATTTGGCGTTGTTCATAACCTTACTCACGCTTTAATTGGATTAGCAATAGTTATGGTAATCGCATTCCTATTTACAACGGTAGCCGCAAACGCAATTGCTATAGTGGGCACAAACCCTGTTTCTGGAATGACTCTTATGACGCTAATTATAGCATCGCTAATTCTTTCTGCGTCAGGCTTAACTGGCGAAAGCGGAATGGTTGCTGCGCTAATTATTGGTGGTGTTGTTTGTACGGCCTTATCAATGGCGGGCGGATTTATTACCGACCTTAAGATTGGTTACTGGCTTGGCTCCTCGCCCTACAAGCAGCAGAGCTGGAAGTTTTTAGGAACAATTGTTTCTGCAGCTACTGTGGGT
>CALGIR010000256.1 GCA_937915475.1 uncultured Bacteroidales bacterium | reverse complement strand
CGAAGATGGCATAAGAGCATACACCGGGGGGATCGTTAGTTCTAAGCAAAAGGTTAACTGTTGTGCCATCTTCGCTTGCATGTGGTGTGTAAAAGGCATTTAGCGTATTTCTGCTGGGGCTAAAGGCTCCCAAGCCACCAATCCACTGTGCTGATGACGCTGAACCGCCAATCGCCCCATTAAGTTGAACTGCTGATTCTGCACAGACTTCGTAGGGGCCACCGGCATCAACCGTTGGTGCTTCATCAACATCAATATCAAATTCAATAAACTCTGGAATTGTAGGGCAACCCTCCTTAGACCCATATACCCTATAGGTCCAGGTGCCAAACGAAGGGGGTGTTTCATCAACAGTTGCAGCACTTCCAACACTTTGACCATCATTTACTCTTTCCCAGTAGTAATCCGTTGTTCCGCTTGCTTTAAAGGAAATGGTTGACCCTTCGCAGCTGTTATGTGGAGACGAGGTGGGGAAGTCGAGAGATAAAATATCGTTTGGGTAAACTATAATGGTTTGTGTTACAGTATAGGTGCCATAACCAGCTTTAGTTGCACTAAACGTTAAGTAGTACGTGCCAGGGGTACTGCAGTTGAATTTAATAAACTGAGTGTTCGGATCATCAATGTATGGAGCTGCAGTACCGCTCCACGCAGGATTATCAATTGTGTAAGGATTTGTAGGAACGTTGTTGGTTAATCCCCAGAAGAAAATAATATCGGATCCAATACAAGCAACTTGATTAGGGCTCATATTTATCTGGGTTTGAGTTTTATTGTTAATCGTTAACGTAAGCGTTGCATAAGCGCTATTAACGGTAAAACTCAGTATCGATAAAGCAGCAAGAAGGGTGTAAATCCTTTTCATAATATTTAGATTATGTTGTCCATTTCAACTTGTTAACAAAAAGCCAGGTTTTGTTGAAAAATATTGGCCGTAAAAAACAGAAAAACTCAGATTCTTCTTAATCTTATAGCGAAAGTAGATATTTTTTCATGATGTACAAAAATATATCCCTAAAAATTAGCGGGTTACCGCAATTAGTAAAAATAATGGAAATAGATTATTTAAATTAAAATATATTAACACTGCCTGTTTATCAGTTAATTAAAATACCCATTTTTCTGTTTAGTTTCTTATGTATACCTTGTTGTACGGATTTATTTACAGGAATGTTTATAGTTGGCAATCCGTTTTTCATGCAATTTACGCCAATGTCATGCCCGATTACGGGCAGTTTTCACTTAAAGTGTACCATTTCTCATTATAGACCTATTGATTAATCAATATCCTTGCCATTAGATGTAACTGCCTATGTATTTGACGAATGTGCGAATTGTGGTGATTAACGCGTTACCGAAATCGGACATAGATTGTGTTGTAATTGAACCTACACCCCTAAATTAGCGTTTGTACAACATATGAAATGCTGATAGATTGCAATTCATGAAATCTGTTAAAGATAATTTAATTTAAAGATATTGGGCATATAATGGAACAAATTGACTTAATTTTCGAATACTTTAAATAGTATGGATAAACTAATTGTATAGGAGGATGAGCCATGAAAACAAATTTTCTTTGCCCAAACTGCCAAGGGTACTTAAGCGTAGCCGATAAGGTTATTTTAGCTATTAAAAAGGAGGGATTGGATGGTGGTTTACTGCTATTAAGCCCTAAACTGGGGGAATACACCTACGAATATCATCCCACCATTGAACTTACTGAAGGCGAGCAGATTGATTTTTACTGCCCAATGTGCGGACACGATTTAACCGTAGAGGGAGCCAATAAGCTGGCAAGGGTAAAGATGCAGGTAGATGATAAGGAAACTTTTTGGGTAGTATTCTCTAAAAAAATAGGGGAAAGATGCACCTATAAAATCTCTGATGATGGACAAAAAGAAACCTTTGGAGAGCATGCCAGCTTAAATGTAGATTATTTGAGCATAAATCTTCTGAAATAGGGTTTCCTGTTACATTTAATTCCAGTCAGACACTGCAAGCGTGGACTTGTAGTCCGTGGCTTATTAGTCAAAAAGCGCACGGATTTTATAATCCGTGCGAGTTGAGAGTTAAAAGATTGCAATGACGTGAGGGAAATTTGCAATGACGGAAAAGAACAGATTATCTTTTACTTTTAGTAGTTCTTTACAATTTGCTCTGCAAAAGTGTCGATGGTTTTGGAGTCGGTTGCTCCGTAAAAATCGTAGTAGTACTCAATCAGGTATTTCTTTATATCGTCATTGGCCATTTTTTGTCGCTTTAGAATTGGAATAATCGTATTAAATTCATTAATCAATTCATTTTTATCAACAAAAACAAGCGTAAAACGGGTAATCTCATGGCTGCTCCTGGATGACATTTGGTACTCGTAAACTGCAAGGTTCGAAATTTCGTTACCCTCAACTGAGCCCGCGCTGCTGGTTACCAATTTATCCTTTTCAAGTATAAGCGATTGCTCACTGTGGCCAATCTTTTTAGATACTGGGTTATTATCAACCCGATAGTAGAATACAATAAACTTATCGTCGGATAATGAGTAATTCTGCTGATTGAGCGGAACGGTAACCGCATCACCAATAATCGAGAACTTATCGTTTCCAAAATACTGGCGTAGGTCAGATACTTGTGTTTCCGAAGGGTTAAAGCGGGCGAGCATCAAATTTCGCATTTTTGTAGGCAGTGCAATATCTTTAACCATTGCTGTTAGTGTTAAATGCTCATTGGATAGGGCTGGTTCTTGAAATTTAATCTGAAATCGACCCATTGCGCTTCCAATGGCAATGGCGTAGCTATCGAGGCTTTCGAAAAGAAGAACATCATCTGGGTTAAGCGTTTCGCCAGCAACTACATTGGTTCCTGTTCCTAAATTGGTAATTGTTCCGTTAACACGGGTAACGTGGTAAACATCTTGGGCATGGCCGCTAAAGCCAAGCGATACTACCAGTACGATGAGAATTTTTAGTGTTTTCATATCTCCTAATAATTTGGTTAGTCGCAATTTAACAGAAGGCTCTACAACTCTTGTACCAAATATATAAATATCTATGGATTTGTGATTGACTGTTGTACTTTTTTTGGCAATGAGCTAAAGATAAGGTTATACGAATTAAGTATCCAAAGCTTAATGGTTTTATCGGGAATAGAACCATCTACCATTACCGTATTCCAATGGACTTTATTCATGTGGTAGCCTGGCGTTACCGCCATATACTGTTCCCTTAGGGTAATCGCCTCATCGGGGTCGCACTTGATGTTAACGCTCAATGGGCCATCCAAATTTGTTAGTGCAAACATCTTATTACCAACCTTAAAAACCAGGGTTACCTCATCAAAAGGGAAACTTTCTGTTACACCTTGCAGGCTTAGGCAATACGAGCGTAGCGTTTCGATATTCATCATTGTCAAGAGCTAAAGTGTTGGGTAAAATGCATCCTGGATGTGTTCCAATTCAAAACTCTTTCCGTTGTACACAAGGCCAATAATATCGAACTGCACCTCTAGGTCAATATCGTACTTTTGCACGTAAGCATCGGCAGCTTCAATAATATTTTTTTGCTTTCGCATTACTACGGCATCCTTTGGCTCTTCCCAATAGTTCCCAAATCGGGTTTTTACCTCAAACACAATTAGCATATTATCCTTGGTGGCCACAATATCAAGTTCCTTTTTACCAAAGCGCCAATTTGTGTTCAGTACTTTATACCCCATTGCCTTAACATAATCTAAGGCATATGCCTCACCGTCAATCCCTAACTTATAGGGGTGAGGAACATCACCCTTTTTATCCATGTCTTTACGAAACATAATTACTAACATCAAATATAAGTAACAGAAGTATTGTGTGCAATATGAGAAACAGATATTCTTCATTTTTAGTGTTGATAATCATTTTTTTATCCTCACTTAGTACGGTTTGTGCCCGCACTTTTGAGGGTAGCATTAACTTTGTACGCGAGACTGTGTTTGATACAACTCGTATTAACATCTACGTAAAGGATTCGATGGTTAGGGTTGATGAGCGTGATACAAAGAATCGTCTTGTGAGCAGCCACATAGTTAATTTGGATAAAGAAGAGGTTTACGCCTTATCGCACAGCAAGGAGTTATACAAAAAGTTATTAGTTAGCAGTTATAGTAACGATAACGGAAGTGTTAGCGTTAAAAAAACCCAAAATTCCAAGGAAATAAATGGACATACATGCAACCAGTGGCGGGTAAGAGATGAGCGAATGAATACGGAAGTTGCCTATTGGATGTGCGATGGAGAATTTGAGTTTTTCTCAAAATTATTGAACCTTTTAAGACGCACAGAATACAGTTTAGCCATTTTTAGTGCCGTTCCAGAGGTTGGAGGGTTTATACCGATGCTCACCGAGGAGAGAACGCTTTTACGAAAAGAAAAGCTAAAAATACGCATAGTTGATATTGAGCATAATAATCCATCCTCATCATTGTTTGGCATTCCCTCTCACTTTAAATCTGTTAACCGACTTTCTTAGTTTGCTATAGCTAGAGTTACTGTAGCATAGAGACATTCATCACTCTGTTTAAGATTGGTGTCCGTTATTTGTGTTTGTATGTTATTGTTGATTTAGGTATCTCCCATTACCTAAAGAGAAGTAATTGCTCGAAATTTAATATTGTTTGTTATCGTTTTAACTTTAAATATCGCGTATTTTTAGGGTGATATTACTATGCAGCATAAAAGGGTAATTGCTAACCAAATACATATAGAGTTATGGAGGATACAGCAAAAAACATTATTGATGGGATGCTTCAACAGCAGCGACAATTATTTGCAGGCCATCAAACAAAACCCATCAAATTTAGGCTTGAGCAGCTTAGGAAACTAAAATGTGCCATTAATAAGTATGAGCAAAAAATTGCCGATGCACTTTGGACCGACCTGCACAAATCCTTCGAAGAGGCATACCTTACCGAGATTAGCATAGTAAAGCAAGAAATAGATAATCATATAAAGCATCTTAAAAAGTGGGCTAAACCCAAAAGGGTTCCAACACCAGTGCATCTTCTACCATCAAAGGGGAAAATAATCTACGAGCCTTTAGGCGTTTCGTTAATTGTAGCGCCTTGGAACTATCCATTTCAGCTACTAATGAACCCACTGGTTGGGTCAATTTCAGCGGGTAACTGCGCAATACTAAAACCATCGCCATACACAGCTAATACGGCTAGGGTAATGGAGGAGATGATTAAGGAAACCTTTAGCCCAAACTATATCGGCATGGTGCAGGGTGGTCGAAACACAAACGAGATACTCTTCTCAAAACAGTTTGATATTATATTCTTTACTGGCAGTCCAACCCTAGGGAGGGTTGTTATGAAAGCCGCTGCCGAGCATCTTACCCCTGTGGTATTGGAGTTGGGCGGCAAAAGTCCTTGTATTATTGATAAGGACGCAAATCTTAAAATTGCTGCAAAACGAATAGCCTGGGGAAAGACCATCAATGCAGGCCAAACCTGCATTGCTCCGGATTATGTCTTAGCGCATGGGTCAATAAAAGAGGAGCTGATTCGAGAAATTGCCAATAGCATTGATGAGATGTTTGGCAAGGACATTAAGAGTAGCAAATTTTACCCTCGTATTGTTAACCATCAGGCCCACGATAGGTTGGTTGGATATTTAAAGGAAGGTACCGTGAAATTTGGTGGAGAATACGATAGGTTGGACCGATTTATATCACCAACAATTCTTGATGATGTGCTCCCTGAGGATTCCGTAATGAAGGATGAGATTTTTGGCCCAATTTTGCCCGTTTTATCTTTTGATGAAATTGATGATGCCCTTAAATTTATCAACTCAAGGGAAAAACCCTTGGCGTTTTACTACTTCGGAAAATTAAAAAAAGCTAAAGAGGTATTGTACAAATCAACTTCGGGAGGTGCATGTATAAACGACACATTGGTGCACATAACCAATCATCATCTTCCCTTTGGTGGGGTTGGCAACAGTGGGTTAGGTAAATACCACGGCAAAACCAGCTTTTTGGCTTTTAGCAATCTGCGAAGTATTGTTTCAACACCCACGTGGATTGACCTACCACTTAAATACCCACCATTTAAATACTTTAAGCTAATCAGGAAAATTTTATAGCAAAGTAAACTTACGGTTCTTGCAATGTGAAGGGCATGGTGCTTAAAGGGGATACACCGTTTGGGCTTACTGAAACTTGAAATGGAATAATCTCAACCCCTTTGCTGTGGGCTTCAACTAATAGGTTAGCGTAATCGGGGTCGATGTCCCATGCTGGGGCAAAGATATTAACATCGGTACGCTGGATAATATAAAGCATTACAGCACGCATTCCCGATTCCTTAACCTTAATTAGGGTCTGTAGATGCTTCTGGCCACGGGTAGTTTTAGCGTCGGGGAAAAGCGCAAAATCACCCTCCTTTAGGGTTACATTTTTCACCTCAATAAAACATTTCTCTTTATCGTTTTCAGCAAAAAGGTCGAAACGACTATCGCCAAAGGTCACCTCGCGTTTAACATCGGTATAGCCCTCTAAGCCGGGTATTACGCCTACCTTAACCCACTCAAAGGCAACTCGGTTGGGCACAGAGGTGTTTATGCCCACCCACCCGTTGTTAATCTTAATCATCTCCCAGGTAAACTTAGTTTTACGCTTTGGGTCGTTTACAGGCGATAGGTAAACCTCTGCTCCCTCCTCAATGCAACTTTTCATCGAGCCTGAATTTGTGCAGTGTGCAGTTACCGTTTCACCGCTATTCAATACTACATCGGCTAAAAAGCGTTTGAATCGTTTAATAAGGCGTCCGGCAACCAGGGGAAGGGGAAAATCTATATGCATTATGAACCGTTTTATTCATTACTGATATGGATATACTTCTCAAACAGGGTTTTTACCCCTTTAGGCTCACCAATTATTGTAACAATATCGCCCTCAAGCAGAAGGGTGTCGCCTCTGGGAGTGAGTATGGTTTCCTTTCGCTGTACCATGGCCACAAGCACATCCTGAGGGAATCGAATTTCCTTAAGCATTTTATTGATAAGATGTTCGGTAGTTGTATTTGTAATAAGCTCGAGGGTAATATACCTGTCGTTATGTAGCAGGTACTCTTTCATTTCGCGCTCATTGCTTATTGCACAGATATGCTCAACAAATTGCTTGCGTTCCACTATATCCATTAGGCGCGAAAGTATACGTAGTTGTAGTTTTGGATTGTCAGTTCTATTTAAAAGGAAGAAGAAAACTCGAATATTATCTTCAGAGGATATTTCGCCTTTTTCCACAGGTTTCTCTACGCCAACATTCGATGTAACAATATGGAGCATTGGGTTTTGTAATGTATCCGACTTTCCATATAGTATTGATACTCGTGGGATAACCAGTGCTGGGTCGATATTTGTAACCTGCAAAAACTCATTCACCAAGTCTTGATGGCTGGAACCTTCATGCTTTGAAGATAAATCGGCAGAGACCTTGCTAACCAAATCTTTAAAACTAATTTTATTGCTCTCTAGCCTAGTAACCTGAGCGTGTACAACCATTTCGTCAAACGGGTCGCCATCGCGTAATCCTTTTTCTTTAAGGATGAAAAGTAACTCATTCTCAAGCCCAACATGTTGCTTTTGCCCAAGCAGTGCAAACCAGTGATAAATTGCCCCTTCGCGTTTTGCATTTTTCCGTGAGTAATACCTGTACCATAGCATGGCAAAGGCCACAATGGCTGCGCTAAAAAGTATGGGTATCCATCCTGCGTAAGCAATTAGAATTACTGACGTAACCATTCCAAATATTTGCATCCAAGGATAGAAAGGGGAGTGGTAGCCTGGGTCATAGGATTCTATCTTGCTGTTGCGCATTACTATTACCGCAAAATTTACCAGAAAGAATATAATAAACTTAAAAGCCCCAGCCATCTTTGCTATATCCTCAACATTAACGGTTAAAATAAGCAATAGCATTACTGCTGAGGTTGCGATAATGGAGTAAACAGGAGTTTTGTACTTGCCTACGTGAGTAAATACCGACGGAAGCACCTTATCGCGGGCCATGGCCATTGGGTAACGCGAGGCCGACATTAACCCTCCATTGGCAGTAGTGGCAAAAGCGGCAATGGCTGCTCCAATTATTAAAATTCCTGCAATTTTTGTGGGGATAATTTTAAATACTGCATGACCAGCCGTCCATACGGGGGTCTTATCAATTATAAATTCACCTTTAGGAATTAGCGAAACCATAATAAACACTCCACCAACATAAAGAATGGTTGTTACAATAAGCGAAAGTATCATTCCAAGGGGAATGTTTCGTTCGGGGTTTTTAACCTCTTCTGCAACGCTAGCGGCTTCGGTAAGACCAAGGTACGAAACATAAACAAAAGCTGTGGTGGAGATTAATCCTGCAAAGCCATTTGAAAAAAGCGGCGTTAAGTTATCGGTAACCGTTTCCTGTAAATTAAGACCAAAGATTGTTCTAAACCCTTCAACTAGGAAAAGTACCATCACACCTATTAGGAAAAAAACCAAAAAATTCTGAAGTTTTGTGGTTTTTTTTGACCCCATAATATTGATAAACATGAATAGCAGGGTAAGAACAACGGCAATAATGCGGATTGGGAAATCGAAAAAGAGCGCAGTATAGGCGCCTATACCAACAAGGGCAAAACTAGTTTTTAGAACCAGAGAGAAGTATGCGCCTATTCCACCCACGGTTCCCATCATGGGGCCAAGACTTCTGTCGAGCAAAAAGTAAACCCCTCCAGAACGTGGTAGTGCAGTTGCCAATTCGGCAATGCTGAGCATTGCGGGCAAAATTAGGATTGCAGCTAAGAGGTATGATATAAAAACGGACGGTCCGGTGTACTGAGATGCCAGTCCGGGCAACAGGAAAAACCCTGAACTAATCATTGCCCCTGTGCTAAGGGCAAACACATCAACTAATCCAAGTTCCTTATTCAGCTTGTTTTTTGGTTTTGCAGACATGATGTAAAAATATAAAAAAAACACATAAAACTTACCTCCCTATATCTTAAAACACACAGTTATGGTCTACCAATACTAAAAATTAGCTAAATAACTCAAACAAAATAAATACTCAAACAGCTGCCAGCCAATTAATACCTATCTTTGTAATAAGAAAATTAAAATCAATGGTTAAAAAAGAAAAGAACAAAAAAAAGGAAGGCTTTAACAAGAAAATGTTGATAAAGTCGATAATGAGCATATTCACTTCCAACTCTTCCCAAAGTTTAAACTACAGGCAATTATCAAAAGACTTGGGTGCTAAGGATCCAACATCCAAAAGGTTGATTAACGAGGTGCTTTATGAGTTAGCCGATCAGGGTGTGCTTAAAGAGGTTTACCGAGGAAAATTTACACTCTCGATGGTATTACCTGAAGTTGAGGGCATTGTTGAGATGGAGAGGGATGGGAGTGCCCATGTGGTTACCGACGATAATCAAGAGATTTCAGTGTCGGAGCATAACCTAAACCATGCATTACATGGCGATAGGGTAAAGGTTGCGTTAGTACCCAAGCACCGGAAAAAGCGAGCGGAGGCCGAAGTAGTAGAGGTGATATCGCGCGCTAAGCGCACCTTTGTTGGGCGCATTGAAATGGAGCGTAACTATGCTTTTGTTATTACCGACACCAAGTTTATGCCCTATGATATTTTTATCCCAAAAGATGCCATGGGTAAGGCAAAAGATGGTCAAAAGGTTATTGCTCAGATTACCGATTGGCCTATGCACACAAAGAATCCAGTGGGTGAGATAATTGAGGTGATTGGTTATCCAGGGGTACACGAGGTTGAGATGCACGCTATTCTTGCGGAATTTGAATTGCCCTATCGTTTCCCTGAAGAGTTGGATAGGCATGCCGAGAAGATATCGGAAAAAATTACACAGAACGATTATAGTGAACGACGCGACTTTAGGGGTGTGCCAACCTTTACTATTGACCCAGCAGATGCAAAAGATTTTGACGATGCCCTCTCGCTTAGAAAGATTGACGATAATACCTTTGAGGTGGGAGTTCATATTGCTGATGTAACCCACTATGTTAAACCCGATTCACCCATCGAAAACGAGGCAGTTGACCGAGCAACATCGGTTTATCTGGTTGACAGGTGTGTGCCCATGCTCCCCGAAAGGCTTTCCAACTTTATCTGTTCACTAAGGCCCAATGAGGAAAAGCTTTGCTTCTCAGCGGTTTTTGAGATGGATTTAGAGGGTAATGTGCGTAAGGAGTGGTTTGGTAGAACGGTTATTCTCTCTCAGCAACGCTTTGCTTACGAGGAGGCGCAAAAGGTAATTGAAACGGGCAAAGGCGATATGGAAGTCGAGATTCTAGCCCTAAACAGTATTGCCCAAAAGTTAAGGACAAAACGCCTTAAAGCTGGTGCAATTAATTTTGATAGGCTAGAGGTAAAATTCGAGCTTGATGAAGCCGGAAAGCCCCTAGGCGTTTCCTTTACGGAACAAAAGGAGGCCAATCAGCTAATCGAAGAACTTATGCTATTGGCAAACCGTAGGGTGGCAGAGTTTATAGGAAAAGCAAGGGAGAAGTATAAAGTAAAACCCTTTGTTTACCGTGTACACGATAAGCCCAACCCCGAAAAGTTCGAAACATTCCGCACTTTTATTACCCGCTTTGGTTATAATATTGAAGGAGGAACTGATCAGCAAATAAGCAAATCGTTAAATAAGCTACTTGCCGAGGTTAAGGGGAAAAAGGAACAGAACCTTATAGAAACTCTAGCCCTTCGGTCGATGGCTAAGGCGCGCTACTCAGCAAACAACATTGGGCACTACGGTCTTGGATTCCCCTTTTACACGCATTTTACATCGCCCATTAGGCGATATCCTGATATGATGGTGCACAGGCTTTTGGCCCACTACTTGGCAGGGGGTAAGGCCAAAGATGAGGATGAGATTGAGCGTTTATGCAAGCACTCCACCGATATGGAAATAAGGGCGACTGATGCTGAGCGAGCATCAATTAAGTATAAGCAGGTTGAGTTTATGTCTGATAAAATTGGGCAACACTTTAACGGAGTGATAACCGGGGTTACCAGTTTCGGACTTTTTGTTGAGCTTATTGAAACCAAATGCGAGGGGCTGCTGCCAATCAGAGAGCTAACCGATGATTTTTATGAGTTTGACGAGGATAACTATTGCCTAGAAGGGCGGCAAACTAAGCGCAAATATCAACTTGGCGATGTGCTTGAGGTTGAGGTTTGGCGCACAAACCTATCAAAAAAACAGCTCGATTTTAGGCTTATTGAACAATTCGATTTAGAGAACCAAAGGGCAAAACCTTCTAAACCCAACAAAACTAAGTCCAAAAGGCGATAGTGTTTTTAGTCGATAAAATATCACCCTAAAATTACACCTAAATTATACGTTGTTAACAAATTACAATTCATTTAAACTGAAATTTAAGATGAGAATAAAACATTTTATTTTGGGCTTATTTAGCCTGTTTATCCTTAGTGTCGGACTTAGTCTTAATGGCTATGCTGTTAGTTTTGATACAGGCACAAATGTTACCCAGTATAAGCTTAGCAATGGGCTAACAGTTATTCTGAACGAGGATCACTCTAAACCCGAAGTTTTTGGAGTGGTTATGGTAAAAGCTGGTGCTAAAAACGATCCAGCTAATGCTACAGGAATGGCACATTACATGGAGCACATGCTTTTTAAGGGAACCCAGAAGTTAGGAACCATCGATTGGGAAAAGGAGAAACCTCATATAGATAAGATATTTGAACTTTACGATGTGCTAGGTAAGACTACCGATGAGGCTAAGCGTAAAGATATTCAGACACAAATCAACGAAGAGTCGCTTAAAGCAGCTGAGTATGCCATCCCGAACGAAACGAGCAACCTGATTAACGAAATGGGGGGCAGCAATATGAATGCAGGAACGGGACCTGATTACACGATTTTTTACAATAAATTTCCTTCGAGTGAGATTGAGAAGTGGATCGACCTTTACTCACACCGTTTTTCAAACCCAGTATTCCGCAGTTTTCAAGCTGAACTTGAAGTTGTTTATGAAGAGAAAAATCTATACAATGATCAGTTTCAGACGAAATTACTTGAAGAATTCCAGAAATATTTCTTTAAAAACCATCCTTACGGGCAGCAAACTATAATAGGAACCATCGACGATTTAAAGAACCCATCGCTAACCACGATGTACGAGTTCTTCCAAACCTACTATGTTCCTAACAATATGGCAGTGGTGCTTACAGGCGATTTCGATTCCAACGAGGTAATTCCTCTAATTGAAAAAAACTTTGGTACGTGGATTCAAAAAGACATTCCCGAGGCAAGGGTTTGGGATGAAGAACCCTTTAACGGCAGAGAATTTCAACAAGTTAAGCTTACCCCCGTTAAGGTGGCACTGCTAGGTTTTCGGGCACCCTCGGCTACCCAAAAAGAGAGCCTGATTGCCGACGTTACCCTTAAAGTGCTTAATAACTACTACTCAACAGGTTTACTCGATAAGCTGACACTCGATGGAAAAATTCTTGCAGCCCAAGCTATGTCGATGCCATACTACGATCATGGAGCAACTATTCTTTTTATCATTCCTAAAATTATTGGACAAAAATTTGAGACTGCAGAGAATTTGGTGCTAGCAGAAATTGAAAAGCTTAAAAAGGGTGAGTTCGACGATTGGATGCTTGAATCCATAAAACAAGAAATGTATCGTAGCCATACAACCAATATGGAGAGCAATGAGGGTAGAGCCCTTCTTTTTGCAGATGCATTTACCAAGGGCGAAAGCATGGAGGAGGCCTTGGCGTATGCCGATAGAGTGATGGAGATAACTAAGGACGATGTAGTAAAAATGGCAAACACCATTTTTGGTCCCAACTATCTAGCTTTTCATTCAAAGATGGGGTTCCCAAAGAAAGAGAAAATAGCAAAGCCCGACTACAAACCGCTTAAGGCAAATACAAATGCCCGAAGCGAGTATGCCAAACATTTCGAGAAAATCTCTTCGCACGAACCCAAAATTCAGCCCATAGATTTTAGTAAGGATGTTATTACAGAAAACATATACAATGGCCATAAACTAATGGTTGTTGCCAACCCTGTAAACGACATCTTTTCACTTACCTTTGCCTTTGAAATTGGTGAGATTGAGAACCCTATGCTACGATTTGCAACAGAGGGGATTAACATGAGCGGAGCAGGCGAATACGATGTAACACAGCTAAAGGAGGAGTTTGCAAAAATAGGAACCTCTTACAGTATTTACGCGAACGATTCGTACACTATCGTTGATGTTCAGGGAATTGAGGCTAACCTCCACAGAACAATGGAGCTTGTTGGTTTAATTATCTCTGACCCAAAACTCGAACAGAGTAAAATAAAAACGATAATTGACGGCGAAACCACAAACCGAAAAATGCAACGTTCCGAAGCCGATAACGTTGGTCATGCCTTACTTGAGTATGGTTTGTATGGGCCAGAATCAGACTACATAGATAGGTTAACCTCCAAGGAGTTGAAAAAGCTTCAGGCAATACAGCTTATCGATGCGTTTAAAAAATCAACAGGTTATTCGTGCCAAATCCGCTTTACTGGTAAAGCCTC
>CALGIR010000255.1 GCA_937915475.1 uncultured Bacteroidales bacterium | reverse complement strand
GGTATCCCGTCAGCCATGTCAAAAACCTTACCCTTAACAATGCCTGTAAGGTTAGAGTTCATCCCCTGTCCACCACCTTGACGTTGCTGAGCAAATGCGGAATTTCCTACTAAAGCAATAAGTAGTAATGCAGTAAATAGTGTTTTTAGTTTCATAAATGTTTATGGTAATTTCTGTTTAATGAATTTGATTTTGCAATAAGTGGTAATATGACCCACAATTGTGTTAAAACTTGCGGTTAGGTCGAAATTATTTTCGGATAATATTTAACCAATACCATTATCCTTTCTGTTTTAAGCCTTAACAGTAACAAAATGGAATTTGAATAGTTGTTGAAGTGCTCTTTATAGAGTGCTCGGAGTTTGGGTATCAGGGGATAAACAATTGGGATAGATTATTTACTGCGCTTAATTGTAAGTAAGCATGATAACAGGCTCTTTGTTGAAAGCACTCTAACTAAGGATTATACAAATCAGGATTCCGAAATCCTAAAATATTCTTAATCATCGCCAACGAGACCTTAGCCTGATTGTGCAAAGGGTTAATGCTTAGTGTTTTATTGAAATCGCTCATTGCTGGGGTTAACTCACCGTTCTGCCAACGTGTTTTACCTCTATAGAAATAGGCATCGGCGTTAAGGGGTTCATCCTTAATTACTTTATTAAATTGCTCCTCTGCAGTAGCAAGGTCGCCAGCGTATAGCGCTTGCAAACCTTTACCTAGTTTTTCATTCATCAATTTCTGCTTTATATAAGTTGTTATTTATTAAATAGCGGTATGCCTTAATGGGCATAAAGTAATCTACTTTTTTGTTCTTTAAAATTGAGCTGCGAAGAAATGTCGAGCTAATCTCCATAATTGGCGCATCGATTATCTCCACTTTGTATTTTCTGCATATTTTATTCACATTCGATCCTAACCGTGGGTAAACCATAATGCGATAGCTATTGAGTAGGGTCTCAAAACCTTTCCATCTATGAATAGATTCCATCGAATCGGCTCCCATTAGCACAGCAAATTCTCGCATTGGGTATTGCTCGTCTAGTGCCTTTAGCGTATCGACAGTGTAGGAGGGACGTGGCATATTCATTTCAATATCGCAAAGCGATATTTTAGGTTTAAAGTCCTCTATGGCAAGCCTTGTCATTTCTAGGCGATGCTTATCGGGGGCGAGCAGATGTTGCTTCTTTAGCGGGTTTTGGGGGCTAACCACAAACCAAATTTCCTCCAAGTCGGTAAATTCTAGTATATACCCAGCAATGGCTATATGGCCGTTGTGAATTGGATTAAATGAGCCAAAAAAGAGACCTGTTTTCATTGATAGGGAATAGTTTAGAATGGGTTAAGCTATTCTGCAATAAATTCACTTACAGCTTTTTCTGCCTCAGAAACAGCATAGCTAAGCTTGTTGTTTATATTTATAATTACCTTGTCAAATTCTTGGGCGTAAGCCATTTCTTCCTTGGCTTTGCCAATTCGGATTGCTAGGCTGTCGGGTGTTTCAGTCCCTCTACGCTCAAGCCGCAAGCGAAGTTCCTCAATAGAGGGTGGCATTATGAATATGGATAATGCTCTATCCCCAAATTGCTTCTTCAGGTTTAATCCGCCTATCACATCAACATCAAAAACCACATGGTTGCCCTTTTTCCAAATTCGCTCCAGCTCCGATTTTAGCGTGCCATAGTATGAGCCATTGTAAACCTCTTCCCACTCAACAAACTCGTTTTTCTCAATCTTGACCCTAAACTCTTGGGGCGATAAAAAGTAGTAATCGCGACCATGAACCTCGCCCGCACGCATGCTTCGGCTACAGGCCGAAACGGAGAATTCGAGGTTTTTCCATTTAGCTAAAAGATTTTTAACTATTGTGGTTTTGCCCGAACCCGAAGGTGCTGAGAATATTAGTAGTTTACCATTCATGTTTTCTGTCAAATATCAATTAATTAATTGTTAGTCAGCTGTGCGTGAGCAATCAATAATTCGCTCGTTGGTTTAACCTTCGTAATTACAGTATATTGAGTAGCTGTTCCTTTATCTTTTCCAACTCGTCCTTCATGCACACTACCAACTTTTGCATTTCGGCATGGTTTGCTTTTGAGCCCAGAGTATTAATCTCGCGGCCCATCTCTTGGGTTATAAAACCCAGCTTACGCCCCACAGGCTCATCCTCTTTTATGGTGTCGATAAAGTAGTTGCAATGGTTGGTAAGACGGACCTTCTCCTCATTCACATCAAATTTTTCCATATAGTAAATGAGTTCCTGCTCATATCGATTTTTATCTATGCTGATGTCCTTACCTAGGTTTTCAAGATTTTCGCTAATCCGAGTACGGATAGTCTCCATACGCTCCGCTTCAAAGGGTTTAATCTGAATGAGCAAATCCGAGATAAGGTTCACCCTGTTCACCAAATCGGTCTCTGTTATTTTACCCTCTTGACTCCGAAAATCGTTAAAATTATTTAGAGCCATCTCAATACAGCTGTTTAATGCATCCCAT
>CALGIR010000254.1 GCA_937915475.1 uncultured Bacteroidales bacterium | reverse complement strand
TAAGTTTGTATAACCATCTGTAACAATTGTCCGATTAATAGGGGGCTAGACCACCCGTCGTGTGACATAACGGAATGTAGCAATTTTGCTTGGATACCACACGACGAGAGTCGTGCGATAGCAGAAGTTATAAAGAACTCAATCAAATTTATTCCTCTTTTTTCTCTTCCATCTGCTTAACTAAACTTGCGTATTTTTCGCCCAAATCCATAAGTGTTGAGTGATTTCCACGCTCGATGATATATCCATTTTCCATCACAAGAATTAGGTCTGAGTGTTTAATGGTGCTCAGCCTGTGTGCCACTGCAATAACAGTGCGAGATGTAAATATATTTTCAATGGCTTTCTGTATGTACTGCTCGGTAATTGAGTCCACCGAACTGGTGGCTTCGTCAAGTATAATAAGTTCCTTATTGCCGCTTATTGCGCGAGCAAATGAGATGAGTTGCCCCTGACCTTTAGATAGATTATCGCCATTGTCTTGAATAATAAAATCATACTTTTGGGGTAATCTCCTTATAAATCGGTCGGCATAAACAAATTGGGCAGCTTCTTCAACCTCTTTTTTACCAATCCCTTCGCGCCCTAAACTGATATTAAAACCGATGGTATCATTAAAAAGATAGATATCCTGCTGCATCACCGAAACAGTTTCCCGTATACGGCGCAATGGTAAGTCTCGTAACTCTTCGCCGTTAATTGTGATGGAACCTCGATAACCAGAATAGGCTTTTGTCAACAGCCGAATGATGGTAGATTTTCCAGAGCCAGTTGTTCCAACCAATGCAATTCTATCCCCTTTGTTCAAAGTAAAAGAGACGTCTCTTAATACGTCGGGTCCATCTATTGAGTAACTAAAAAACACATTTTTGAAGACTACTTCTTTTAAAATAATAGGCTGTACATCAGTTTTTTCAACACAATGGGCTGGCTCTTCCTCTTCCTGTTCAAACAGTACACTAATATGGTCCAAAGCAGAAAGTGCACGCTGTATGGTAGTGATTTGCTGCGCAAATTGTCGCACAGGAATAAACAATCTCCCCAATGTTGTAACGAAAACGATTAGAACGCCAATGGTGAAGTTTAGGTTCCATATTTGAACTGCACCATACCATATAATTAGTGCGGTTGCAATGGATGTAATACCCTCTACAATGGAGTAGAGTGATGCATCGTACACGTTGGAACGGTTTTGTGCATCGCTATATTTTTTATTAAGGCCGTCGTATTTTTTAAATGCTGTTTCTTCGGCAGCAAAAAGTTGAATGGTCTTCATTCCGTAAATAGACTCTTGTAAATATGCGGCAGATTTTGCCAAGCTACTTCGGGATTGATCAAAGGCCTTACGTATTTTCTTCCGTAAAACACGTATCACAATATAAATAACAGGCACAACCAAAATTAGCACAAGCGTTAAGCCTATATTTAGGTAGAAAAGGTAGCCCAGCAGGGCCAAGGTTTTAATGCTATCTGCCACTAACCCTAATACGCCTGAAGCAAATGATTCGGATATACTTTCCATATCACTGGTTAAGCGTGAAAGAGTTACACCTATTGGATGTTTGTCGTAGTAACTCATGGGAAACCGAAGCGTTTTACCAAACAAATCTCGCCGCATATCCACAATAGCCAAACCGCCTGCTTTGGAAAAAGTATAGCTGTAGAGCCCGTCAAACAGAAAATTTATCAGCAGAACACCTGAGAGCAAAATGGTGTATAGTTTCAATCCTGTAACATCTCCAGGGATTATAAAATCATCAATAAGCCTTTGTACCAACCATAGGAAAAGGATGCTTGCTGCTGTGGTAATGGGAATGGATGCCAAGCTAATAATGAGCCACTTTTTGTGTGGCTTGAAGTATTTGTAAAACTTTCGAAACAACCACCAATCTTTGGTGCTTAATATTTTCTTTGGATTAATTTTACTCATCGTTCAGCTCCTTCCTGTACCTTCCAAGTTTCGCGATAGAAATCGGAACTGTTTATTAGTTCCTCATGAGTTCCTTTTGCAACCAAATTCCCATCTTCAAGAACAATGTTAAAATCGGTTTTTTCTAAAACACTCATTCGATTCGAAACTATTAATAAACTGCTAGTTACCTTACTTTCAAAAAGTTGCTTAATAAGAAATCGTTCCGTATCTGTATCCACAGCAGAAAACACATCGTCTAAAATTAGCAATTGGCCAGGAGCATAAAGAGCTCGAGCCAAACTTATACGCTGCTTTTGACCTCCCGACAGCATAATGCCTTTTTCGCCTACAATGGTTTTCTCCTTTTTAGGAAAACGCTCTAGCTCTTCGGCTAGCGCACTTTTGTATACAACTCGCTCTACCAGCTTGTCATCGGGTTGCAAGCCTGCTCCAAAGGCAATGTTGTTTTCCACAGTATCTGAAAACAGGAACAGATCTTGACTTACAGTGCGAACGACGGAACGAATATCTTGCCCTCGAATATTCGATGCGTCCTGATTTCCATAAAAAAGCTGCCCTGGCTCAACCTTTAAGTAGCCATTTAGGCAGTTTATAAGCGTGGTTTTTCCTGATCCCAGCGGGCCAGTAATCCCCACCACCTGTCCAGGCTGAATATCAAAACTAATATTTTGCAATACGGGCCTATTTCCATTGTGATAGGTAAATGATAAATCTTTTAAAGAAACTCCTTTTTGGAAGAGTTCCTCTTTCACACTTTCAGCCAATGCAGGTTTATCATCATCTTCTCCCTTGCGATCCATAATGGTTTGAATGCTGCTAATACCTACAAATCCTTGTTGAAATACGGTTAGTAACCATCCCAAACCCATGATGGGTTGAGTTAAAAGTGCTGCGTAAGCAATGTATGCAGTGAGCTGCCCTAGAGTAAACTCACCGTTAATAACAAACAGTCCTCCTACAAAGAGAGCAACGATTTTGAGGATTTGCTCCATGCTGCCCAGAAGCGGCATAACAAAAGATCGGATCCACGATATTTTCAAGGTGTAGTTAAATAAAGAAACATTCTCTTTATGAACTTTGTTCTCAGCCCATTGATGGATATTGTAACTTTTAATAACACCGTTTCCTGAAAGAAAGGAGACAGTTTTGCCTGATAATCGTTGCAGTGTATCCATGCGGAGGCGAGTGTTTTTTACCATTACCACCATTCCCGTTCTCACCGCAAAAAACACAATTACCAAAGGAACTACACAGTAGAGCGTTAACCTAGGAGACATGGCCCACATTTTATAGGGGGTTACCGAAAGCGAAAACAGGATATTTCCAACTTGAAGTAGCCCAAAGCCAGTAATCATTCTCACGCCATTGATGTCATTGTTTACGCGGGAAATGATTGAACCTGCACTGTTTTCATCATAATAATCTTTGCCAAAAGTGGAAAGTTTTCTATACATCTCACCCTTTAGCCGCCGTTCAATGAGTCGTCCGGGAACAAGGAAAAGAATACGTGAAAAGGTTCGTACCAAGATCAATACGAGAGCCAATCCTAAAATCATGCCCACATATTGCAGGAACTTATCTTCATTTCCTACCCTTCCTTGGGCAATAATATCTATTGTTTTCTGAATATATTCTGGAATGGTAACAGAAACCCAAATGGTTAAGCCTAAAAAAATTACGCCACCAGCATACCACCACCGAAAGCGCTTGGCATAAATTAATAAAAACTTGAGTTTTGATAGCATTCCGTTGATAAATAGATTCTAGTAATGAATGTAGATGTTTTACTTTTATAGAGGCTAATGGAAAAAATTACAATATGAACAGTTATTTACTAAGAATAAGATAAATTCGTCTACTTTACTAAACTTATTGTTTTTCTAGGAAGATATTTTTCAAATTTCCTCCCCATTCGTTGTGATATTTGTCTAGCTGGCGTTCTGCAATAGTTTTACCCGAAGTCACAATTTCTTGCAGAGGTTCGAGATATTTCTGTTCAGACTCTATTCCCAATTTAAGCGCCCTCCGACCCAGCCCTTCATAGGAAGTTTGAACCAATTGGCGTGCAATATCCTGCAAAAGTACGGATTTATAATGAGCCTTCAGACCATTTTTCGGAACCTGTGCCCTAAGGCCACAAATTAGATCCACATCCATCTCTTTAGCCATTTTGTGGGCCTTCTCCAACGCACGCTGATCGTATAAAAGACCCACCCAAAATGCTGCAAGTGCTGCAATTTGTCCCAACCCACCAGCATCTGCTCCACGTAGTTCGAGAAATTTTTTCAACCGAATATCCGGAAAGACGGTGGTTACGTGAACTTCCCAATCCTCAATGGTGGGTTCAAAAGGTTTGCTTTTCTTCATAAACTCTCTAAATGTCATTCCGTTGGCTGGATAATACTTTTCATCTCGAAAAATGAAATACATGGGAACATCCAACAAATACTCTGTCCAGCTATCAAACCCAAAGTTTTTATCAAAAATAAATGGCAAAAATCCACAACGATCATTATCTGTATCGTCCCAAACTTTAGACCGATAGCTAATATAGCCATTTGGCTTCTTTTCGGTAAAAGGAGAGTTGGCAAATAGCGCCATTACTACCGATTGAAAAGCTTGCGCTACCTGCGCTTTTTTTATCATATCTTGCTCAGAGCTAAAATCAAGGTTTACCTGAATGGAAGAGGTGCGTGTCATCATATCCAAGCCTAATCTTCCTTTTGTAGGCATCCACGATTTCATGTATTTATAGCGTTCCTTGGGCATCCATGGGATATCCTCTCTTTTCCAAAAAGGTTCAAATCCTATGGGAAGATTGTAGAAACCCAGTCTTTCTCCCAATTCAGATAAAACCTCCAAATGATGCATTGTTTCTGTGTAGGTTTCATGAACAGTGGCAAAATTTCCTCCCGAGAGTTCAAGTTGCCCACCAGGCTCCAAGGTTATTGTGACTCCCTTTGCTGAAAGGGCAATTAAATTTTCACCTTCGAAAACGGGCTTCCAAATATCTTTTTGCAGCTCTTGAAGAACTTGGCGAATGCCAGGGTGGGTATTGTATGCAAGGCGTTTTAAATCTTTTTTATTGTATAAAAACTGTTCATGCTCCGTACCAATTCCCCATTCCGATTCAGATTTTATGCCCGAACGAAACCAATTGCTTAAATCTTGAATATCTAATTTTTTAAAATTCATTTTTATGTTGATTATAAAACATTTATTAATAGATAGTTACTCTGATTTGATAGATGAAAAACTAACTTTTTAATCCTCCCAGAATAGGAGCGAAAATGGTTCTATGAGTTTAGAATACAATCCAGTACATATTTTTCCACATGGCGATTTACTCCAATGTACGGATAGTTGTGCATTGATAACATGGGGGGAGCATTTAGCTCCACAACAATATAGCTGGTTTGGGATGGTGCGTTGTTCAAGTCAGAGATAATTATGTCAACCCCCGCAATTCTTAACCCTGCAGCACCAACTGCTTTTACGGCTACATCTTTGTAAAAAGCAGGTATTGTATCGGTCACATCAATACTGTCGCCACCAGTGCTCAAATTGGAGTTCTTGCGGAGATATACTTTCTCTTCACTGGGGACAACCGAATGAATGGTTAGTGATTGTGCGTTCAGATGCCTAGTAACCTCATCATCTACCTTAATTTTTAAAAGAGGGAATCTGTAATCATCGCCTCGTCCCACATTTTTCCTATCGATGAGTTGCCCTACGGAGGAAATACCGTCGCCTACAATATTGGCTGGCTCACGATATGCTATAGCACGAACCACTCCTTCGACTACCAAAAAACGAAACTCTTTGCCTGGGAAGAACTCTTCAACAATAGCTTTGTCAGAATATTTAAAAGCTCTTTCAAGTGCCACTTTTAGCTGTTCCTCATTGTTAATAGATGTGCTAACACCAATGCCATGGTCGGTATCTACAGGCTTCACTACCAGCGGATAGCTGGGAAGAGATAAAGGTTTTAGTTTTTCCTTGTTACCTAAAATTACTGCCTTAGCAAAGTTGACCCCTTTCTGCTGTAAAAATTGCTTTGTCATCCACTTATCATTGGATATCCAAAAGGAAATGA
>CALGIR010000253.1 GCA_937915475.1 uncultured Bacteroidales bacterium | reverse complement strand
ATCGTACAAATAATCTGGATGGTAAGTATTGAAGATTTTGAGGCTATTGTACCCATCTATAAAGACAGAACGGAACCGCTTTTTGCTTTTTACTCAGCAAGTACGATTAGCAGATTAATGGATACTTTAAATGGCAATAGCCTCTCGGTAAAAGCATTCCTAGAAAAGATTAATACAAAATATGTAAAACTCCCTGCAACCGACGAATACGGCGAATACCTCACCAACATAAATACCATAAAAGACTACAACCAGTTTACATAGTACGTGCTCAACTTTACCTTTTTTTGGGTTTGGTAAGAACAGAAGTTGAAATCCTATCCATTTTATCGAAAGCGGTTTTATTCCCCAAAATTATGCTAAGCATAAGGTTTATACTAGAACCAGTAAAAATGGCAAGCATAATCATTATCTGGTAGCGGATTGCAGTTGAGGGTGAGTTCCCTCCTAGAATTTGCCCTGTCATCATTCCGGGTAAAGATATTAGCCCCATTACCGATGTGTTTGCAATCATTGGGTTAAGTGCTTTGCGAATTGCCTGAACAATGAAAGGGTTTACTGCCTCTTTTTTATTCTTTCCGTTGATTAGCAAAAAATAGTACAGATTTTGATTGTTACTTAAACCCTCAAAATAGGCACTAAGGCCTACTATATTATGATTCATTGCATTACCCAATATCATCCCTGAAATGGGAATAAAATACTGCGACTCGAAAACATAGGGCAATCGGATTATGGCACCCAGAAAAAATGCATCTACAATCAATAAACTGGTAATTGCCGAGATTATTAAGGGTACTGCCATAATCTTTACGCTTAGGTTGCTCCTTTTAAGGGTTGTAAACACTCCTATAAGAATCATAATTAGCACCCAAGCGGAGTTTAAAAAGAGGTTATTCTTCTCGAAAATGTACTCAAGATAAATAGCAACGGCAGAGAGCTGAATGGTCATACGAGCAATGGCTATGAGCGTTGCCTTTGTTAGGCCAACACGATAGTACCAAAACCCAGCTAAAGGAATTATAATAATTGTAAAGCTAAGCAGCAAATTTATCCACGAAATATCTTGAATTGCGGTCATAGGCTAATTGTTTTATGGCAGTGCTCTTCCCAAATGGAATTGTGAGAGGTTGAAATAAGCGTGATATCTGGAAAACCCCAGATGAGGTCAATAAGCCTTTTCGTTGAGTTAGCATCTAGGGCAGAGGTTGGCTCATCCAGCATAAGGATTGGTCTATTTAACCCCAATATAATAGAGATTAACATCCGCTGCTTTTCACCCCCACTTAGCTCTGCAAATGGTTGTTCTAGGATATTGCCATCCAAAAATAGAGCATCGAGCGATTTTGTAACTTTCCCTTTATCCGTGAATAGCATTTGACAAAGTTCGTTGCCATCTTCTGCAATAAAGTCTATACCCTGAGGCAGATATGCTATTCTATTACGAATACACTTTGCGCTATGCGCATTAAATACCTTATCCCCAAACCTTATCTCACCGCCATCGGGGGCTGCAATACCTGCCAAAATCCTCAATAGTGTAGTCTTTCCCCTACCAGATTCTCCTTTTATTGAGATTTTCTGTCCTTTATCAACCGAGAAGGAAAGCGAAGTAAAAATGTGCTTATCGTCGAATCTCTTTGATAGATTTACGACCTTCAACTCGGGTGTATTTGCCGATTTATGCATTTTCTTCTACAATCTAGTTGGTCGCATACTCTCGTTAACTGGGGCTAAGGTAAAAACGCCATCAATGGCAAGTTCTTTATTTCCCTCGGCAAAGGTAAACCCCTGAACCGAAACCTCAACTTTCACATTACCCTTTGATATTATTCCAGCCCTAAATTCAACTACTTCACCCTGTAATACGGGTCTTAAAAAGGCAACTGAGTTTACCTTAACGGTTACAAAATCCTTTTTAAACTCTCTAAGTACAGAAATAAAAGCAATCTCGTCCATCCACTTAAGGGCTTGTCCGCCAAACAGGTTTTTATACTGATTTGTGTATTGAGGCAAAACTATCCTTGTCATTATTGTGTTCATGCTAAAAAACTTTTTTGCAAAGATAGTAACCAATCCTATAGATTATAAAATAAAGTGATACAGGGAAAGCCCATACCACTTATTCAAAACTGTTAAGCAAAATGCTACAAAATTTTCTTGCCAATAAATTTTGAATTCATTAACCTTGCAACCGCCATGTAGGATGGTGTAAACCTAATTTTATCGCCAACTTTATACCTGCATTTTTTCCCCTTTTCTACGGGGCCTAAATCGTAAACGCTCATATCGGATGTGGTGCCCGCAAAGCGCAGACTTTTATCCTTGGGAGTTAACTCTTCAGTATCAACATCAAGAAGACCAAAATCGACAATGGCTCTATAGCTATTATCGTAATCAAAATCATCGACAGTATGGCCAATGCTTCCATCGGTTATAACGCCATCAGGGCTTGTTTCCTTAAGTTCTAACTCAATAATGTGACTAGTGTACTCGAAGGTGTCGGTTGATAAATCGCGAAACTTTTTACCATCAAATGGACTTGTTCCTAGGAAGGCTGTTTCCCCAATTCTAAGGTGGTTTAAATTTTTTGGCATAGCAGCTTTTCCCAGCAAGGGAAGAGTAATTGAACTACCGCCGGATATTATGGGTAAATTGGTATTGAACTTGGCATCAATAATCTGCTTATAAAGCGAGAGTTGAAGTAACTTATCGTATGTGGGCTGAATACCGTACATACATCCAAGATTAGCACCA
This sequence comes from uncultured Bacteroidales bacterium, assembly GCA_937915475.1. GTDB lineage: Bacteria > Bacteroidota > Bacteroidia > Bacteroidales > Tenuifilaceae > Perlabentimonas. Next base: position 7,328 of record CALGIR010000253.1, on the reverse strand, counting down.
ATCCCTTCAACTTCAATATTTTCAAGATTAAAAACACTTTGATAAAAACTAATAACCTTATCGCGAAGTATCCCCTCACGCAGCTCTCCCATCTCTATCATTATAATTACGCGATGTATTTTCCCTTGTCTCTTGGCCTCCAAATTAAGTGCCTCAATTGTTCTAAATGATGAGTTTAGTGAAATATCGGCATATGAAACCACTGCTTTTATAGAATCAATTGGAGGTGGCTTTACATACATTGTAACAATGTCGGGATTTATCTCCTTTATTGCCCTTAAACCAGACGTTCTTGAGTCGCCAACGCTGTGCAATTTTTTTACTACAGGATTAGAAAGGAGTTTCCTCAGAAACTCCTTATGACCAGATAAAACCTTAACAATAAAGGTCCACTCCACATTATGCTTCTCGAGAATAACATTAAGCTTCTCGACGTTCCTAATAATCTTATCGGATTTAATAACAAGTTCAGCCATTGTTTACTTCTTTTTAGTATAACGCATTTCAGCATACTTGGTTGTAAAACCCAACCTCTCGTACAATCTCATTGCTGGATTGTCATACTCAACGTGCAGTTTTATATCACCGTCAACCCTGTTTATGATTTCCTCCATAAGCTGACGACCAATTCCCTTACCCCGTAAACTGGAATCAACTGCAATATAAACTAAAAAATTTTCAGGAATATAACTTTCCATTCCCGTCTTATTCATCACCACTACACCTGCCAGTTTACCGTTGTAATGTCCAATTAATAAAAATCCGCCTTTACCTGCTCCTTTTGAAAAAGCATAATCTAAACACTTACCGATAGCCACTTTATCATCGCGAAACTTATCGAGATGGGTATGTAAAAAATCTATAATCTCCTGTCTGGTTAAAACTTTTAGCTCATTTTCCGAATTTATCTGTTTAATAGAAAGCATAATACTGTTTTTAATTAATTTTAGGTGATAAAATTGTCGGAAGGATACTGTTTCTGCAAAAAACAATCTCACAAATGTAATAAATTTGACTGGGTGAACAAATCATTCACACCAAAAACAATAATCACATAGGTTGAAAATCACATGAATAGAACAAAAAAGCCTAAATAAACTAGGCTTTTTGAGGTTATTTAAAAAATTAGTTCTTTAAGCCACTTCTTACCAAAAGTGCTTCGATAGTAGGTTCCTGGCCACGAAATCTTTTATACAACGCCATTGGATGCTCACTTCCGCCTTTTGAAAGAATATTATCGCGAAACGATTGCGCAACATCAGCATTAAAGATACCCTTTTCTTGAAAAACCGAGAAAGCATCGGCATCGAGTACCTCGGCCCACTTGTAACTATAATATCCTGCAGCATAGCCACCTGCAAAAACATGGCTAAAAATAGGGCTAAATGCTGTTCCGTCAACCGTTGGAAGCAAATCGGCTTTGCTCATATACTTTAGCTCAAAGGGTAAAACCTCGCCGATAAAAGGTTTTTGAATGCTATGCCAAGCCATATCAACAAGGCCGAAGCTAAGCTGACGGATTGAAAGATTACCTGCTAAAAAGTTACGACTATCGATTATACTCTGCACCATACTCTGCGGAAGAGATTCTCCCGTTTTATAGTGAATGGCAAACTTATCGAGAAATTCTTTCTCAACGCCCCAGTTCTCAAGCATTTGGGAGGGCAACTCAACAAAGTCGCGATAAACTGATGTACCAGAAAGGTTTGGATAGGTTGTACTGGCCAACATGCCATGAAGCGCATGGCCAAACTCGTGCAAGAATGTGGTAAACTCGTCAAATGTTAATAGCGATGGTGTATCACTGGTTGGTTTAGTAAAATTGGTAACAACCGATACAAGAGGCCTTACATTTTGTCCGTTATGCATATACTGGCTTCTGTAACTCGTCATCCATGCTCCTCCGCTCTTTCCGCTACGAGGAAAAAAATCGAGGTAAAGTAATGATAAAAAAGAGCCATCGTTATCGTAAACTTCATATACAAACACATCGGAGTGGTAAACAGGAATGTTACTCACCTGCTTAAAAGTTAAGCCGTAAAGCCTATTGGCTAGAAAAAATATACCCTCTTTAACCTTTTCAAGTTGGAAGTATGGCTTTAGCTCCTCCTCATTAAAATTGAAGAGCTTTACCTTTAGCTTTTCAGTATAAAATGCCCAATCCCACTTTTCTATCCTATGGCTAGCACCAAGAGATTTTGCTAACTCCTCAACATCTTTTAACTCCTGATTGGCAGCATCTAAGGAAGCGTCTAAAAGCTCATCTAAAAAAGTCATCACTTTATCAGACGATTGCGCCATTCTTTCCTCAAGTATAAAATCGGCATACGAACTATAACCCAACAAATTAGCCTGCTTTAACCTAAGATTCACAATGCGCTTAATCAGCTCCGTGTTATTCTTATCATTATCCTTAAATGCTCGTGTAGTATATGCTTTATACATTTCTTCACGTTGTTTGCGGTTCTCTGCATACTTCATAAAAGGTGCATACATAGGCATATGTAGAGTAAATACCCAACCCTCCAGTTCACGTTCTTTTGCCTCTTGAGCAGCAGCATCTTGTAAACTTTTGGGCAAACCAGCCAATTCGTTGCTGTCGGTTATATGGAGCGTAAAACCATTGGTTTCGGCTAAAATATTCTCATCAAATTGTAATGATAAGTCGGATAGTTCACGGGTAATTTCCCTGTAGGTTTGCTTGTCATCGTCGGAAAGGTTAGCACCGCTCCGCACAAAGCCTTTATATGTTTTGTCGAGCAAGGTTAACTGTTCTGGGGAAAGACTCTCCCTATTGGCAGTAGCGTGTACTTTTTTTACCTTTTCAAAAAGGTCTGCATTTAGATTGATGTCGTTCCCAAAATCGGTTAGTTTGGGAGCAATTTGCCGTATAACCTTTTGCAAACTGGTGTCAGTCTCGGCTGAGTTCAGATTTAATACTATTGAGGAGATATTGCCAAGGCGCATACCCGAAAATGTTAAAGCCTCTATGGTGTTCTCAAAAGTAGGCTCTCCCGCATTGGCAATGATAGCATCAACTTCTGCCTTAGCTTCAATAATTGCAGAATCGATTGCAGGTTCATAATCATCAACCTTTATCTTGTCGAATGGAGGAGCATTATACCTAGTATTAAAATCACTAAGTAATGGATTCTCACTTTTAGAACTTTCGGTATTGCACGTAGCCAATGTAAATCCGATAATTAATGTCATAATTGAAAATGTAATTGTTCTCATTTTAACTAGTTTGTTTTTATTGGGGTCGCAAATTAGTAAATTATTGGCTTATCAATAACTATTTTTGGTTAGTTTTATGAAAATATAAAAACTTGATTAATCAAGCATTACGCTTAAAGAGTATATGATTAAAAAGTTAGGTCAATTAGTAATAGTACTTTTAATTATCACCTCAACTAATGGTTGTAATTCCATAATTTTTGCCCAAAACGCCCACGAAAGAATTAATCTAGACACCCAAAACTTTAAATATTTAGAACATCTTATAAAACAAAAGGTTGACAGTATTAGGAGCAAAAACAAGTTACCTTCGCTTGTAAACGAGACTACTCTATACCTAGCAAGCCGTGACCACGTGCGTTACCTTACCCAGAAAGACGATTTGAGTCACTACCAAAAAGAAAGCAAGCGCAAGAGAACATACCACGAAAGAGCTATTAGGTATGGTGCCGAGGATTACTACGTATCTGAAAATATAGGAATTGTAAGGATTTCCAGAAAAAAAGAGGCACTTTCCTATAATCAAGCTGCAAGCCGAATTGTAACCGATTGGGTTGAATCGAAAAGCGGACTGGCCAACATAATTGCTAAATCGCATGCCATTGTTGGAATTGCATCATGGTACAATAAAGATGACCATGAATTTAGGGTTGTTGCTAACTTTGCTGCCGTTACCAAAGATTACAAACCACAGAAGGACACTACTTATTTCCCCTTTGAATTAGTAAACGATATTAGCCCATACTACTTTGAAAAACCACAGCGCAAGTACGATTGGGGCATTAGTCCAAAACCCAAAAAATCGATATTAGAGAGTTACAATATGTTAAGTCGTAAAATTAATACGTTAGATATAACGGTTAAAAACGACTCGATATTTGTAATATTTAATAATGTGCGAAGAGTTGAGAGTTTATTTGAAAAGAGAAACGATGGCCTAGCCATTGAAATTATACCAGACACATACTACAGCTGTAAGAACAAAGAGATTCTGCCCGTACGCCGTAAAGAAGAGTTTACGGTAAAGGGCGATATCCTGGAGCCTGTTTACAGAGATTACCTATTGGAGAATATTGCAGCACAAAAGCGTAAACCTAAAATTGATTTAAGACATATAGCAACCATTCCAATGAAATATAAGGGCAAACCATACTCACTGAACCTTATCATACTTAAGGGGAATCGCATTGCCGACATAATTACTTTTAATGAAACCCCTACTAAAGTTTTCGATATAGCAATAAAAGCTGCACCAGCAAAGGATAGCATTCCAAGCCCCGAGGTGTATATCCAAAAATTGCGCCGCGACACGTTAATGCTAAGGGTATTTTTCGACCAAAACGAAACCTATATCCTGCCCATTATCGGCGATAGCATACGGAACTGGGTGCGGGATAAGAAAATACAGCGCTCTGCAGTGTATGCATACGCCAGCGTTGAGGGTACCGAAAAGATTAACAAACGACTATCGGAACAACGAGCCGAAGAAATAATCGTTTTTTTTAATCCAAGCGATGGCAAACCTACTACGATGCGGAAGGTAACGCGTGAAAACTGGTTCGATTTTTTTAAGGATATTCAAGGGTCAAGGTATGAATTCCTTACCAATCTTGATACAAGTGAGATTCGCCGTTATGTAAGCAACAGACTTACCAGTCGCGAAATGGAACCCTTACTTGCGCGGCAGCGTTTTGCCGACCTAAAAATACTTGCCTGGAAAATTGTAAACGATGTAACCATTGATGGTTTGGCAATATCGGAATACAACTACCTTTATCAGCAACTAGTGCAGGAATGTAGCAATCAACCCATTCCATGCCAAGTGCTTGACATAATTCCCAAACGGTTGGAGCTGATTCACCTATATCTTCTAAACCGAAACCTGATGGGACGCGTATCGTGGAAAAAGATAAATCAATTACCCATTGCGCTTAGAACTGGTGATTTTGATATAAGTACAGAACCATTAGCAGCAATATATTACAATAAGCTACGGTACACTCTAGCGCACAGAGGCGAACTCTTAGCAAGTGCGGATAGTTTACGGGTACTCAAAGAATTGAATCGTTTCCCTTACCCCGACCCAATTATTGCCTATAACTACTTTATTACTCTCATCAAGCAACAAAGCCGAAACGAATATCAGCCTTTTTACCAGCAACAAACGCTGAGTGAGCTACAAAGCCTAATTAACAAACTTGAACAAATATCATTTGACCCCGATATTGTGGCACAACTAAAACTTTTCTATCATTTTAAGAATGCCGAAAAGGAATACTTTATTAACCGTTTAGGCGATTTTGACTATCTAATAAAACCCTCTATCGATTATATTGCTGAGTACTATTCTCAGCATCCACCTACAAAGCAAATGGCCATTGATTTATCCATGTTCTTTTCGGCATTTAAGCGTTATGATGATGCTCAAGCAATTCTGGAGCCCTATGTTCTATGCAACTTTCCTTGTAAACAATCGCTTATACTATACCTTAAATACTTTTACGCCAACCCAAGGGTAAAACAGAACACAGACTTTTATCAACTCCTAAAAGATGCTGCCGACATACTTTCGCCCACTGAGTGGTGCGATTTGTTTAAGGGAAAATGGCCTATTAATATGCAGCTTAACGACCATGAGCCAATCCATATTATGTACTGCAGAATGTGCGAGAACAAATAGTGCTTTTTACCCAATTGCCAATCCCTAGCAAGGTTTAGGATTGACTTTTGAAATTATTTTTTGTAATTTGCAGATGTTATTTACACAAATAAATATTACAGAAATCTAAATCTAAATGATATTAACAACGCACTTTAACGATAAGAAAGTTTTATACTTGCAGGCAAAACAATCTCATACTCTATAATCAAAAGTGAAATCAAGCAAAATACAGTAAACATTAATAACAAGAAATATGAAATTCAATAGAATCGGAAGATGGGGCATGTCCTCACTAGGTGGAATATTGGTTATGATTTTTGGGTTTATTACCCTTGCTTTCCCCACCATAGCTGTTAAAGCACTTGCAGTTTACTTTGCATTGTCAATTTTAATTGGTGGCATTGTGCTTACCACCTATGCAATTCAGTATCGAAAAATTACCCCAAACTGGAAGTCGAGACTTTTAGAGGGCATTATAAGCCTAGTTTTGGGGATAGTTATTATCCTTAACCCCGAATCGGCTGCTGCCTTTTTAATGATTATCATTGGAGCATGGGCTGCCATTATTGGATTGGTTTTTATTGGCACCTTTTTCGCAAGAAAAACCTCACAAATGGTTGATGTTCTTAATTTAACCACTGGGGTAATATCACTTGTGCTAGGCGCAATAATAATATTTAACCCATTTGGAAGTTCCCGATTTATCGTAATCCTTGTCGGTATTTACGCAATTATTTACGGAATAGTCACCATGGTATTCTCATCAAAAATTGTAAATCACACCGAAGATTGATTTTTTAATACCACTAGAAATTACCATAAATAACAAAGCCTGCCAATTGGCAGGCTTTGCTATTTTCATGTTTTAATTCACCCAATTCTTACCAGAGTGAATCTTTAAAAAAGGTTACGAAATTGAGATTTGACGTGCTGGCTTCTCTTTTGCCTCTTCGCGCTTGGGTACGGTAATCTTTAGGATACCCTCTTTATAGGTGGCTTTAATCTTATCGCCATCTGTGCCCTCGGGCAATGAAAAGCTGCGCTTAAATGAGGTGTAGCAAAACTCTCTACGCATCAATTTTTCGCCCTCAACTTCATTCTTCAGCTCCTTTTCGCTCGAGATAGTAAGCATATTGTTGTCAATATCAACCTTAAAATCTTTCTTCTCAAAGCCAGGAGCGGCCAGCTCAATTAGGTAATCATCTTTCGACTCTACAATATTTACGGCAGGGACTGTTCCGGTATTGGTTTTGTCGTGTAAGCTGGGAAGAAAATCATCGCCAAAGAAAAAATCTACTAAACTTGGCATACTTGTCCCTCTTGTTCTTAGCATTGGAATCATAATTAAATCCTCCATATTTTTAGTTAAACATCTATTAAACAATAATTGTGTAATTAATTTCAACCTTTATATATCAATCAAAATGCC
>CALGIR010000252.1 GCA_937915475.1 uncultured Bacteroidales bacterium | reverse complement strand
TCAAAAATAAGGAATTCTTCGGGCTTTTTAAAAAACAGACTTTCGGACGCTAGTGGTGTCTTTTCAATGATTTGGAGTTTTGCGCATATAGGCGGTATGATGGGCGGAATGTTTGGAGGCGCAGCTGGTATAGGTGCTTTTTTCCTTACAATTATAGGTGCATTGATAGGTGCTTTTATAATGGGAGTTATCTTTTTAGTTCTGTCTTCTATATGTGGTGGTAACACCGATTATGAGGCAAACTTCAGGATTGCAGTAGCAATAATGGTAGTTTTTCCGATTTCAACATTCCTTAACTTTTTAGGAGGAATAAGTTTTTGGCTTGACACTATAGTTGGGCTTGGGATTAATCTTTATGCGCTATATCTTTTGTATTTAGGTTTAACCCTAGCGTTAAAGGGCAAAGAGCAATCGGCAAAGGTTACTAGTTATGTTTTAGGAGGTATATTGCTTTTGCTTGTGGTAATTGGGGTTACAACGCGTCAGGCAAACAAGTCGTTCTCGAAATATGGGGCTAATCGCTTTGAGAGAGAACTTAAAGAAATACAGAGAGCAACCGAAGAAATTGGAAAAGAGACAACAGCAAATTACAAAGATATACTTAATGAGCTTAAAGATGCATAAGAGGAGATAACCTAAACCATAGACGATGTGGAAAGTCAATATCGTTGCACTAGAAGATTTAAAGGGACTTGTAACCCTACAAGAACTTATTAACGCTAAAATCCGAAGAGAAAAAGCAGCCAAAATATTCATAGTCCAATACAGGCATTGAGAGCATAATTAAGCTAACCATTAATGTGGGTAAACTAACAAAAGATGTATTCGGTTAGCCCACGATAGTTGGGATGAAGTTGTTGATTTTTACTACATTAAGAAAAAAAAGAGTAAACATATAATGAAAAATAACGGCGCCATTAGTAATCTAATGGCGTTTTTCTTTACTGAAGACAGGATTGTCTATCTAAAAAACGATACCATACAATCCAACCAGAATACTGGTGCAATGCTACTTCACTAGGAGTAAAATCGAAACAGTTGATTGATTTTGTTAAACATAATGGGGTTAGCGCTTTCTTTTTATTGTTTTTTTGGGGGCATATGGCTTAGCAAAAAAAAGTTCTCGTTGTTTTAGTTTGCCATCTTTGCTATCCTCTACAAAAACCTTTTTCCCTGTGTACGGGTCCATTCCAGTATAGAAAATTGTAGAAGCTAGGGTCATTGGAGTAGGTGTAAAATCCTGAACCTGTTCAAGACGTAATCCCATTGCTTTAACCACATCTGAAAGTTTTTGCATATGCTCTATGGTGCAACCTGGATGACTTGAGATAAAGTAGGGGGTTAGCTGCTGATTTAAGGCATGTATTCGGTTTAAAGAATCAAATTTTTCTTTAAGTTGAACAAAGAGTTTAAAACTTGGTTTGCGCATATGCTTAAGAACCTCTTCCTCCGTGTGTTCAGGGGCTACCTTAAGTCTCCCTGAAACATGGTGCTTAACAACTTCTTCAAAATATTGCCTGTTCGTCGAATTACTCCAATCTGCAAACAGGTCATACCTAATTCCGCTTCCAATAAAAGCCTTCTTAACCCCTTTTACCGATCTCGACTTTCTGTAAAGATTAATTAGCGGTTGATGATCTGTATTTAGATTAGGGCAAACCTTGGGGTAAATACACGACGGTTTTCTGCATTTTTCACAGGCTTTAAGGTCAACACCTTGCATCATGTACATGTTTGCCGAGGGGCCGCCTAAATCGCTTAAATACCCCTTAAAATCGGGCATTTTCGCAACGGTTTTAACTTCATCTAAGATTGATTTCTGCGAACGACTAGAGATAAATTTTCCCTGATGCGTCGATATTGTACAAAAACTGCAACCACCAAAGCATCCTCTGTGGATATTTATGGAGAATTTAATCATCTCCCAAGCGGATATGGTTTTACCCCTATATCTTGGGTGCGGAGATCGCATATAGGGTAAATCGTAAATGCTGTCCATTTCGGCTGTAGAGGCAGGAGGTAGGGGCTGATTTACAATTATGTAACCATCCTCAGCAGGCTCTATCAGCCGCTTACTTTCTAGTTTATTCGACTCAACCTCAATATGTATAAAGTTTTGGCCAAATTTACGAGGTGACTTTAAGCATTCCTCAAAGCTATTGAGCACAATGCCTTCATTATCATCAGAATAGGCATTCTCCTTTTTGGTGTAAAATGCGGTCTGGGGCAAGTTGCTTATGCCGTTAATACTATTTCCAGAATTTAGCAAATGAGCCAATTCAAGAATTGTTCTCTCACCCATACCGTAAACAAGCAAATCGGCTTTACTGCTTAGCAAGATACTTGGCAAGAGCTCATCTTTCCAAAAGTCATAATGTGTTAACCTACGTAAAGAGGCTTCAACACCGCCAAGAACAAGTGGAATTTCAGGAAAAAGTTGTTTTATGATATTCGAATAAACATTTACGGCATAATCGGGTCTAAAACCCGATTTCCCACCTGGGGTATAGGCATCGTCACTGCGTAGCCTTTTGTTTGCAGTGTAATGGTTTACCATGGAATCCATGCTGCCCGAGGTAACCGCAAAGAAAAGACGTGGTTCTCCTAGTTTTTTGAAATCCCGAAGGTCGTCGCGCCAGTTGGGCTGAGGTACAATCGCAACTCTATATCCAGCACTTTCCAGCACACGCCCAATTACTGCTGCCCCAAATGAGGGATGATCTACATAGGCATCGCCGCTAAATAGAATAACATCTGCCTGTTCCCAGCCAAGCGCATCCATCTCTTTTTTTGAGGTAGGCAAAAACCTTGATATTGGTTTACTTTTGTTCAATGATTTGTTTTTTACAAGAATTATTTTGACTTAAATAGGATAGAACTATCACCGTAACTTAAAAACCTAAAGTGATTGTTAATTGCATATTCGTAAACTTTCTTCCAGTCGTCACCAATAAAAGCAGCCACCAAAAGCAAAAGCGTACTCCTGGGCTGATGAAAATTTGTTATCAGCGTGTCAACTATCCTAAACGTGTATCCAGGGACAATAATCATTTGTGTTGATGCCATCAAATAGTCTAATCCCTCAACTGTAATATAGTTAAGGAGTGCTTCCAAAGATTGCTTTGCTGAATAGCTGTCATTTAGCTGGTAGGCATCCCACTGGTTAACATGTAAATTGGCCAAATTGTTTTCGCCCTCAATCACCTTAACTCCTAGCCAGTACAAACTCTCTAGTGTACGCATGGATGTTGTTCCAACGGCAACAATAGTACCTAGGGAAGAGAGAATGTTCTTAATGGCCTCCTTAGTAACGTATATGCGCTCGGTGTGCATTTCGTGCTCACCAATGGTATCGGATTTAACAGGTTTAAACGTTCCTGCTCCAACATGTAAGGTAACCTCTGTAAATGAGCATCCTATCTCCTTTATCTTACTAATAACAGAGGGCGTAAAATGTAATCCAGCCGTTGGTGCAGCAACCGACCCCTCGGATTTTGCATAAATGGTTTGGTAGGTATACTTATCAGCACTAACTGGCTCTCTGTTAAGATATGGAGGAATTGGAACCTGCCCATAAGCAGCTACTATTTCAGCAAAGGTGATAGCATTGTTCGATCTCCAACTAAACTGAACAAAAGCACCATCTGAACTTCTGGATAGTTTTTTTGCTACAAGTACAGCATTTAATGACGGAATTTGCTGTTCCAATACTTCACCTTTCCATCGTTTTATATTCCCAACAACACAGTTCCAAACACATTCACTGAGTGTTGAGAATGAAAGTTGGTAATCGCTAGGGGATATGGGGTTTAGCAGAAAAACTTCTATTGAAGCTCCCGTAGATTTTTTTAATTTAAGCCTTGCCTGAATAACCTTTGTGTTATTAAAAACTATGGATTGACCTTCATTACACAATTCTGGGATTAAAGTGAAACTTGACATGGAAACTGTTCCGTTTTTGTATATCAACAACTTAGAATCATCCCTTTGATTTAATGGATACTTTGCAATTCTTTTCTCATCAAGTGGGTAGTCATACTCGTTAAGTCTAATGCTTTTAAAATTCATCTACCAGAATATTAGGATAATTGGTTAACTTTGTACCGCAAAAGTAATACTTTTAAATCTATTTAAAGTTTAAAATATGGTCTTGGTTTTATAATGTAACCAGCTAAATATTAATTTGTTATAAAATGAAGTATAGAGTAGGAGATAAAGTACGTTTTTTGAACGACGTTGGTGGTGGTAAGATTACTAGAATAGAGAAGAATACTGTATATGTTCTAGGTGAGGATGGCTTTGAGATACCTGTGCAGGCATCAGAAGTTATTGTGGTTAGTCAAGACACTGATTCATCAGTACAGCAACGTCTGTCATTATCTGCTGATGTACAAGGGGATAATAGCAACACGGAATCATCGTCTAGTAAAAGGATGGCAGATATACCTGCAGAAGTGGATTACTCAGAAGTAAATTTTTGTGAGGATTTGGACAATGAAGTTGATCCCGAAGGTGAATTGCTAGGACTGTTTATTGGATTTGTTCCTATTGATCAGGGTAATAGAACAGAATCGGATCAAGATCTTTACGTAATAAACGATAGCCCTTACAGGGTGTTTATAACCATTTCTAAATGGATAGACAACCTGCTTAATCCAATACATGCAGGGTTTCTGTATCCTGATACCAAGAGTCACATAGCAACAATTAAAAAGGAAGATATCAATAGCGAATTAAGCCTAAATATTCAAAGTATTTTCTTTAAAAACAAAACCTTTACATCACAACAGCCCGAATATTTTGACCTTAGGTTAAATCCAACTAAGTTTTATAGATTTGGCACTTTTTCGGCCAATGACTTTTTTGACGAAGATGCCATGGTTTTTTCAATAGCGGACACTAAAAAGGAGGAGATACTTAAGAGTTTAACCGATAAGGCAATAGATGAGTCTATTCGACAAAAAGATAGCAAAATAAAGATAGAAAAAAAAGAGGTTAAGCCTTTAATTGAAGAAGTGGATTTGCATATTGAAGGACTAATTGATAATGCAAAAGAGCTCAAACCTGGGGAAATTTTAAATATCCAAATGGCCCGCTTTAAGGTGGCCATAGAGGGTGCCATAATTGCAAAAACCAGAAAGATTGTTTTTATCCATGGAGTGGGTAATGGCAAATTAAAGCATGAACTAAGGGAAGAACTTGATAAAAATTACTCAAAGTTCAGATATCAGGACGCTTCCTTCAGAGAATATGGTTATGGAGCAACCATGGTGTTCATCCGCTAAACAAATTCTTTGTAACACATTTAACATGTTTTTAATATAACTACACAAATACTGCAGCAGATCGTTCTACCGCCTATTATTGGGAGGAAAGTCCGGGCACTGAAGAGTACCAAACTTCCTAACAGGAAGGTATTCGCAAGAATACAGTAGCGTAACAGAAAATAACCGCCCTAGGCTTAGCTTAGGGTAAGGGTGAAAAGGTGGGGTAAGAGCCCACCGGTTATTCTGGTGACAGAATGAGCCGTACGCCTTTTGGGGTGCAAGACCATGTACATCGTAATTACCTTTAGGTTACGGGGCTGCTCGTCCCGATTTTGCCTAGCAAAAGTTACGAGGGGTAGGTCGCATGAGCTTTCTGGCAACAGATAGCCTAGATAAATGGTAGAAGCCATTCTTTATGGTACAGAACCCGGCTTATAGATCTGCTGCTTTTTAATCCCTAACACAACAACTTTCCCCATAGGTCACACTTGTAAACAGCAAGCAAACCCAAAACCCTCGTCTCATTGACATGTCAATTATGTTAAATGAACATCTTTAATGTACTGGTTACCTGTATTTTATGTGGTTTAAGTGATATTTTAGTTAAACAAAAACAGGACTCATTTTCATTTAACATCAATTTAAGCAAGTATATGCAGAAGATACTAGTTGAAAACCAGTATCTAATATGGCTTACTTAATGCTTTGGTTAAACTTTTGGAGATATAAATACACTGAATGAGGATTTTACGTGGAAATGCAGGGTATGTGACAGCAAAGGAATAAACTTGCCTCAAGACCTATACTGAAATGGCAAACGAATAATCAAGTTTGCGAATTACCATTAAACTCATCTGGTGCTTTCATTTCAATAATTCAATTCGCATTAACAAATCAAAATAATTATTTACCCCTATCTAAAAAATGAATATAACTTACCAAGCAGTCTGGTTACATTTGTAAACAAACAGCTAAAGCCGATGTTGATTGGGATTAAAAATACTTACTTGGCCTTCACAAAATAGACCTATAAACTACGTTTAATGGGAACATAGAAGGGGGCTCAGCGTATTTTGAGATATACAGTGATTTTTTCACTAATATAACCTCTTTAGGGGACTAAAAAGGCATGAAAAGTCTTTCCGTTTATCATTTGGGGACTTAATTGACTATTCCGATGAAAGTGAACACCCTATTCCGACCAAAGTGAACAGTCGTTTT
>CALGIR010000251.1 GCA_937915475.1 uncultured Bacteroidales bacterium | reverse complement strand
ATCGCAACACGAATCGTTTATCCCCAAATGTATTATTTTTACCGGACACGAATGATTTAAATCAAATATGGAAAAAACAATATAAAGTTAGTTAGGAATAAAATTAAAGAGTTAAAATCGGAAAATTATTAATAGAAGCTAAGCACATAACAACCTACAGCCTAGTATTGAAAGTGCTTACTTAAGCCCCCTGACGTCCTAGACTTTAATTCGAATATTAGCTAACGCACCGCTATGTGCGAATCTCCAACAATAAACACCTTGAATTCGCAGACCAGAAAGTGCTGACCATATACCTTTTCACCCTTTTTCTAGGTCAGCGACCCAAAGTTAAACATATGTATTAATTTGCATTTATAAATCACACTTAAAATATTACTGTTTTTAGGTAGTTACTCGAATCAACCAGAAACAAAAGAATAAAGAAGAAGGTGAATAATTCATTACCCACCTTCTCCTTTTAATTTAAAAAAACTAGATAGTTATGCTAGCTATACTTTGCTGCTAACTATTTTACTTCTAAAGTAAATCACCAGCTGCATTATTCTCGTACACATTATTGTCCTCAGTCAATTGCGTATTACCTGATGCCCTTCGAACGCCATAGGTCTCGCTATCAGATATTTTACTATTGGTTAAAATTAACTTCGAGCCTGGTGTTGAGCCAAACATATAAATATTGGCTCCACGCCCTCCGGCATCTCCTCCATAGGAAATTATGCCATGGTTTATTTTATTTAAGGTTGAGGGAGAGGCCAACTCTATTCCGAGCCATGCTCCTGCCGACTGTGTTAGTCCACTAAAAGTTATTTTATCATCGGCTGTTCCATCAGCTATGATAGCACCATCAGAAGTAACCCATAATCTTAAACCTGCATTAAACAAGCAAGTTACACCAGGCTCAAAGGTTATGTTAGATCTCAACTCAGCACTTTTGAAAAAATGATAAGGAATACCAACTTCTTTAATCACTCCTTCACTGTCAAATCGTATATTTGTTCCAGTGGCCAACTCTATTGCCTGTATTCCATTATCGGTATAAACGGAGTTTTTGTCGATAGCCAGGAGCGATTCAGCTCCTATTCGCATAGGGGCTAAGGTATTGTCACTAAAATTATTGTTTGAAAATTCTGAAGAAGTCCCACTATTACCATCTATATATACAGCATAACCATCAGATAATGAAATACTAGTATTCTTTATGCTAAGTCGCCCTGAAACGTTACTTTGTACCAAAACAGCCGTCTTTTGCCCGCTAGCCGTAGTACTACCAGTATGCATAATCTGAACATAATTAAGTTTATTTTTCACATTATTAGAGCCTATATGGATTAATCTCCAGCTACCCCTCACTTTATCAATCCCTCTGAAAATTATATTCTTTTCAGTAGTCCCATCGGCATTTAGGTAAGCAGAATTCCCGCTAAACCAAAGCCTCACATCAGCGCCAACTTCAATAACTACTCCTGGTGAAAGAGTTAATCCTGCAGTTGCCTGTAAATTGCTTGTGGCATAATAATCTGGATATTTTTCATCTTCAAAAAGATTTGGAAGAGCTGTATCGGTTGTAAGGGAACTGGGAAGTACACCCCCTATATACTATTTCACTATGGTAGATGCTGATCCTCCTTGCTCATTAACAGCAGTAACCTCAACTTCGTACAACCCTGCAACATCAGTGGTAAAGGAAGCACTATTGCCTTCGCTGGTGATTGTTGCTGAAGAGTTAGCAGGAGATTCTTTAATAGTCCAACTAAATGTTATCGGATTATTATCAGGATCCGAAGCAGTGGCATCGATATTAATAGTTTTACCGGTCATTCCAATAATTTCTTCTACCACAGTTACCGAAGGGGTGCTATTCGGGTCTAATTCTTCTTTTGTACAAGAATTTAGCGTAATTATGGCCACTAAGAGTATTCCAATAGTGCCAATTCTAATTTTTGTTGTCATAAATATTTTTTTAAATGATTAAATTTTTAACTAAAATCTAACTATCAGTTAGATCATGGTTCTTCGTGCATTGATAGGTATTTAAGGGAGATTAAAAAGTATAAAAACACCTTACGTCGCTCTACAATAAAGTTATGCAACAAGTTCAACGCTATAAAAGTTCAAGCCAAAATGAAGATCCCATTGCAAACCATTTACTGTGAGCAATATAAAATTAAACACTTGTACTATAAAGTTCATTTAAAAGACATATTTATTGGCTTCCACGACCATTCTGAGAACAAACCCCCTCCTTATCCGTTTTAGCATTTAGGTTATATAGTAGTAACATTAATTTCTTATCTAGCAATATGCAACAGCCATCCCATCATTTCGAGCCTTTAAAGGGATATGAAAATTTTGAGGCAACCACACAAATTATGATTGCCGAGATACTGACCAGACAATTACCCTTTGAAATTATTGACCCTAAAAACAATCTTTTGGCTGTAACCTTTAAGAACCGTGAGTTTATTATTCATGAAGGGACCATATCGGATGCTAACAGTCTCATTTCCTTTTGGATATCCAATGATAAGTGGATGACAAAGCAATTTTTACAGCGGAAAGTTTGCCGTCCAGGCTATCGAATTCTGACAGG
>CALGIR010000250.1 GCA_937915475.1 uncultured Bacteroidales bacterium | reverse complement strand
TTCTACGAAATGTTGCTCGAAAACGCTGTTGGTGAACATGGTGCCAGAATGACCTCAATGCATCAAGCGACAGAAAATGCAATTGAGATTAACAAAGATTTGAAGTTACTGTACAATAAGGCTAGGCAAGCTGCAATTACCAATGAGATTCTGGAAATAGTTTCGGGAGCTGAGGCTCTAAAAGGTTGATTAATGCTATAACTGTTGCTTAAGTACTGCTTTTGTTACAAGTTTATTGATTTCAGCAATAGCCTCTGATACGTTGATAATGTAATCGCCCAATTTCTCTGCTTCAGAAAATAAATCGTTGTATATTACTCCTGCTTGGTACTTATACTTTACCTCCTCAACATTTTTTATGTGCTCCTTCTTCAGCTTATTTCTATACTGGTTTATCTTCTCTTCTGCTTCGTAAGCAGGACCAAGGTTGATATTTATATACCCTGCCTCAAGATTATCAAGCATTATACTATAGGCGTCATCAACTAAAGCAAACATATAGTTTAGATTATCGCGAACTTCCTGATTAAACCAAATATTGGCCTTACGCTTACGCCGTAACGTTTTGGCTAGGTTGTAATTACTATCAGATACACTTTCGATGTCGTTAATAATGTTTAGCATAGCCTGCAAACGCCTTGAACTCTCATCGCTCAAATCATGAATTGATATCTTTGTTAAATAGGTTGCAATTTCCACCTCTACCCTATCGCTAATCTCTTCATATTTCTCAATGCGCTCGTATATATTCTTAAAATTCTTCTCATTGGTTTCGGAGAACATTTCCTTAAAGAATCCATACATCTTATGGGTTCGCTTTCCGTAATTAATTATCTCCTTTTTGGCCTGTAATAAGGAGAGTTCTCCTGTTGAAAGCAACCCAATACCAATATGCTGCAGCCTAAACTCTTCATCCTCCGAGGAGCGTACAGGGACTATTCGAGTTACCAATTTAACAATAAAGGGTGTAAAGAACACCAACAATGCCGTATTAATTAGATTGAAAGCAGAGTGGAATATGGAGAGGGCGACAGGCACTCCCTCAGGACTTTCAAAAGGGTTTTGACTGCCAACACTAACGGCGAAATCTGCAACGTAACCAATAAATGACCTAAAGACTAGCATCATCCAAAAAGCCCCAATGAGGTTGAAGACAAGGTGTGCCATTGCCGTTCGCTTTGCCGAAACGTTTGCAACTGATGCAGCAATAATTGCTGTGATGGTTGTACCAATATTCTCTCCTAGCACCATTGCAGCTGCCAATTCGAAGGAAATCCAGCCGCTATTACACATTACGAGGGTAAGAGCCATAGTTGCACTCGAAGATTGGATAACAACCGTTAGAATTGTACCTATACCAATAAAAAGCAGCATAGAGAAAATGCCCTGGTCGGTATATTTTGACAAAAATGATAGAATTTCTGGACTATTACTTATATCAGGAACCGAGTCTTTAAGAAAAGAAAGACCCAAAAACAGAAGCGCAAACCCTACCAAAAGTTCTCCCCATGACTTGCGAGTATTATTTTTGCTAAAAACGAGAGGAAAACCTAACCCAATTATAGGAAGTGCAATTGCGCTTATTGAGAATTTGAAACCTAACAGGGAAATCATCCAAGCCGTAACAGTTGTTCCAATATTCGCTCCCATTATTACCCCAATGGATTGGGTTAACGAAATTAATCCTGCATTTACAAAACTAACCAGCATTACGGTTGTTGCTGAGCTTGATTGTACTACAGCGGTTACAACAATCCCCGTTAGTATTCCTTTAAAGCGGTTTGAGGTCATGGCAGCCAGAATGTTTCGCATTCTATCGCCAGCAACCTTTTGCAACGACTCACTAAGCATCTTCATCCCAAAAAGGAACAGACCCAAGGAACCCACTAATTTTAAAAGCTGCAGTAAACTAAAATCCATAAGTTGTATTTGTTGAAAACGGCAGTAAAAGTATGGTTATTTCATTATTTTAGAGACAGTACGATGTTATTTTAAAGCTAATTCTTAACTAAAAACAAAAACTTTGATGTTATAAATGTAGTGTAAAGTTCAACGTATCAATAATTTTTGAGAATGATTTTAAGCATATACAAGGCTTTAATCTTATTTGCTACCTTTGCCACATTATTTTTTTAACAAAATTACTATGGTTTTTCAGCATATTGCAAGGATTATTCTTCGGAATAGGCTGTTCATTTTGATTGCTGTAGGATTGATAACTCTTTTTATGGGCTATCAAATTTCCTCATTAAAGTTTTTCTTTGAACCCACTCCACTTCTTCCCAAAAATGATAGCCTTTTAGTTCAGCACAAAGAATTTACCAAGATTTTTGGTAAGGGTGAAAACCTTATGATAATTGGCGTAAAGGATGAAAACTTTTTCCAAAACGAAAATTTTAAACAATGGATTACCCTTGCTGATACAATTAGAGCGATTGAAGGTATAGAGCACGTTTTTTCCGTTTCTGACATATTTTCAATTGAAAAAGATACAGAGAACAAGGTATTTACCTTCAACAAGGTGTTTAACAATCAGTTGAATTCTCAAACTACTCTTGACTCGCTAAAAGACTTGGCCTTTTCTCTTCCATTCTATGATAAGCTTATACACAACAAGGAGGATGATGTTTACCTTATGATGATATCCATTAAATATGAGGTAATTAGTCAAAAGGGGAGAGTTGAATTTATAGATAATTTACTTAATAAAACGGAGCAATACCATGAAGCAACAGGTAATACGCTAAGATACTCCGGTCTACCATACATTCGGACAACCGTTGGTGCGATGATTGAAAAGGAAATGTACATGTTCATCGCACTAGCTGTTCTTATTACAGCGCTTATTATCTATCTGCTTTTCAAATCGCTCAGAATAGTCCTTTTCTCCATGCTCGTGGTGGCCACATCAGTAGTATGGGGTTTAGGAGCAATGGCTCTTTTAGGCTACCAAATCACGCTTCTTACTGCAGTAATACCACCACTAATAATAGTTATAGGAGTACCCAATTGCGTGTATCTAATAAACAAGTATCACCATGAGTATAGGATTCATGGCAATAAGGTTAAGGCGCTACAAAGGGTAATTCAAAAAATTGGTAGCACCACATTTTTAACAAACCTTACAACCGCTGCAGGATTTGGCACGTTTATGTTTACGGGCATCCAAATCCTTAAAGAGTTTGGGCTAGTTGCCACTATTGGTATAGTAGGAGTTTTTGTAGTCTCAATCCTACTAATCCCCTCAATTTTCAGTTTTTTGCCCCCTCCAGAACCTAAACACCTTCGGCACCTAGAAAGAACAAGGCTTAAAGGGCTCATTACTAGGGTAGTTACCACAACATTATATAGACGCAAAATAGTGTTCACTGTAACAATTATATTAATCCTGGTTGGCGTGATAGGCCTCCTCAGGATAGAAAGCAAGGGTTATATGGTTGATGATATTCCAAAGAATCATCACGCTTATGTTGACCTTAAGTTTTTTGAGAAAAACTTTGCAGGCGTAATGCCCCTTGAAATAGTTGTGAATACAGGAAAACCTCGCGGAGTTATTCAGGATGCCACCCTTAAACAGATAAACAAGCTGCAAGAGAAACTCAAAGATTACGAAGAACTTTCGCGCCCTTTATCAGTTGCAGAGGCAGCCAAATTTGCAAGACAAGGGTACTATAACGGAAGACCTAGTCAATATAGGCTACCCTCCGGTCTGGAGAGGAGTTTTGTTATGTCCTATCTACCTAAAAAAATGGGGAATAACGATTTGCTTGGTAGGTTTGTTGATAGCACAGCAAGCGTTACCCGAATACTATATAACGTTGCCGATGTTGGCTCCATTAGGATTAACGAGCTAAAAGACCTAATTGAAGTTGATGTTGACTCCATTTTTGGCAACGAATCAAATCAGGTATCAATAACTGGGGGTAGTATTATTGCTGCTAAAGGAAACGATTATCTTGTTAGGAGTTTGTTCACCAGTCTTTTGGCTGCAATTGGGATTATCTCACTATTAATGGCATGGTTATTTAAAAAACCGCGAATGGTACTCCTTTCCATAATCCCAAACCTTATACCCCTAGTACTAACCGCAGCAGCCATGGGGTATTGGGGAATATCATTAAAACCAAGTACGGTTTTGGTCTTCAGTATTGCGTTTGGAATTTCCGTGGATAACTCAATTCACTTCCTCACAAAATATCGACAAGAATTAATTCGAACAGATAACAATTTAAAGGCTTCGGTTGTTTGTGCAATAAGAGAAACAGGGGTGAGCATGATGTATACATTTTTAGTCCTTTTCTTTGGATTTGGAATATTTATTGCTTCAAATTTCGGGGGTACCGTTTCGCTTGGATTGCTTGTTTCGTTAACCCTTATGGTTGCAATTTTCAATAATCTAATTCTTTTGCCCTCGCTGCTATTAAATTTGGGAAGAGGCAAATCAACAAAATAGGGGTATATTGAAAATACTCTTGCACAATGAGCCCATTAAGTTTAAATTTACAGTAATCCAACCCAAACACAGAAAATAATGTACAGCCTTGAAAATCTTAGCGAGATTGTTGAAAAAGGAATAATAAACCTTTCGATACCCAAAGAGCCAAAACAACTTTATGAGCCAATTAGCTATACTTTGGCTACTGGTGGTAAACGGATTCGCCCAGTGTTAGTATTGGCTGCCTGCAACGCCTTTTCAGAGTCGATTGAAAAAGCACTTAATCCGGCTCTTGCCATTGAGCTTTTCCACAACTTTACCCTTATCCATGATGATATTATGGACAATGCACCCATTCGACGCAATAATCCAACAGTATATGCCAAATGGGGCTCAAATATTGCCATTCTCTCTGGCGATGCGCTTAATATTCTGGCTTATCAACTGCTTTCAAAAACCGATAAAGAGCATCTTACGCCTGTGCTCAATGTTTTTAACTCAGTTGCCCTTGGCGTTTGTGATGGACAGCAAATGGATATGAATTTTGAAACCAATCAGTACGTGACCCAGGACGAATACCTTACCATGATTAAGCTAAAAACCTCTATCCTGCTTAAAGGCGCATTACAAATAGGCGCAATAGTGGGAGGAGCTTCACAATCAGATATAATACACATTGGGGAATTTGGTAAAAACCTTGGGCTAGCCTTTCAGCTACAAGACGACTTACTCGACACATACGGAGATATAAACTCTTTTGGTAAAAAAATAGGCGGCGATATTCTAGCGAACAAAAAAACATACCTAACCATCAAAGCTTTTAGCCTTGCTAAAGGCAACTCATTGGAACTACTTAATAGCTACTTTAAAGCCGACAACATTAACCCACAGCAGAAGATTGAAGAAGTACTAAAAATTTATAATGAGGTTGGTGTTCGGGAAATAACTAAAACAAAGATTGATGAGTATAGCCAAATCGCAAAGACGGCACTAGATAAGATTAGCATCAACCCTGACCGAAAAAACATATTGGCTTGCTTAGCAGAAAAGATAATGAGCAGAAAAAGCTAAGTATCAAACATAATATTTTATTTAGCTCGAAGTTCATTAGTAGAACTTTGTCTTTAGAGTTATTACCCTTAGCTCTCACAATTAAAAACTTAAGCAATGAACTACATTACAAAGGAAAAAGTATTCTCAAAACAATGGTTTCAAGTATGGGTCCTAATTGTAGTTGGGTCCTTTGTCCTTGCATCAGGTTTTGTGTTCTTTATTGACCCCCATCGAATTGCACCAGGAGGCGTTTACGGTATAGGAATTATTGTCCACTACCTTACTGAGGGAGTTTTTAGCTGGGCTCCAGAGGGTTTACCAATTGGTGCAGTGGGCTTAGCACTTAATATTCCACTTACAATTATTGGTATAAAACTATTAGGACCGCGTTTTGGAATAAAAACAGTTATTGGTTTCACTCTTACCTCTATTTTTATTGATGTTCAACACTGGCTTTTTGGATACGACCCGCTTGTTGATGATGTTCTTCTATCATCAATTTTTGGCGGTTTGCTAATTGGGTTTGGCCTGGGTCTAATTTTTAAATCTAAGGCAACTAGCGGTGGCTCCGATATTATTGCAATGATTATTGCTAAGTACACTCGCCTTTCTCTAGGACAACTCATGATTTATGTAGATTCAGCCATTGTACTTATTGCACTTGCTGCCTTTAAGGACTGGAAAATACCGCTTTACTCGTGGATTGTTATCTATATCACCGGAAAAGTAATTGACATGACCATTCAAGGGGTAAGCTATGATAAAAGCCTTTTTATCATATCGAATAAGTACGAGGAGATACGGGAGATGCTTATTAACGATCTCGAACGAGGAGGTACCCTTATTAACGGTATTGGTATGTACAAAGGCCAGGAAAAGAAGATTATATTCACCAATGTTAGCCGCAGAGAAGTGCACATGATTCGGGATTTTATTGTTACGGTTGATCCTGATGCATTTATCACAGTTATTAATGCAAACGAAATTCTAGGAAACGGTTTTAAGCCCATTATGGAGGAGTAGTACAATTTTACTACAATCCTCTAACGATAAGCGAGGCTAAATATTCCCCATTATTTGCCTCGCTTTTTTATTTAACCCTATTGGGTCTTCTAAGTAAAAAAGGGTAGTTTAGTAGTCTTAAACATCAATTAAACAAAATGCAGGGAAGGGTACTTAAATCAACGGGAAGTTGGTACACAGTTTTGACTGACGATGGTAAAAAGTTCCAATGCAAGATTAGGGGTAAACTTCGGCTTAAGTCAATAAAAACAACTAATCCCATTGCCATTGGCGATATTGTAAACTTTGATCCAGAAAGCGATAATGCTACGGGCAACATTACCTCGGTTGTGCCCCGAAAAAACTATATAATCCGCAAATCGACGAATCTTTCGCGCGAAGCTCACATTATAGCGGCCAATATAGATCAGGCAATGCTAATGGTAACTGTTGATTTCCCAGAAACCAGCCTAGTTTTTATCGACAGATATCTGGCTACTGCAGAGGCATATCAAATTCCTGCCATTCTAATTTTTAACAAGGTTGATCTTTTCGACGGCGAATTTGAGGAAAAACTGAACTATTATCTTTCCATATATTCTCCCCTTTACCCATGCTATAAAACCTCAGCCAACACTGGAGAGGGCGTTGCAATTTATTCAAATTCCGGACTTAGTTAACTCAAGAAAAGCA